>NZ_JBISBU010000009.1:0-128626 GCF_044385805.1 Haloferula sp. A504 | reverse complement strand
GTCGTCGCCAGGTCTTAGCCCGGCATCCTCCGCAACGAGGGTGCCGGGCTCTTTTGTGCCCTCATCACACCCTTTTCGGAAATTCAGGACTGGAAGGGAATTGCTTGGAATTGGCCGGCAAAAGGCGTCCAATCCGCCCCAACATTCCTGTTCGTTTGAAAGCACACGAGATTTACCAACAGATCGACCCGGCACTGGTGACGCAGATGCTTGCCTGGTTTCGCGACAACGATCGCAACGTCTACAAGTCGGCGGTTTCGAGTCTGGCCCAGAGCCGCAACCTCCGTCTGGTGTTCATCCAGAAGAAGCCGGTCGCCGACCAGTTTGCGTGGATTTTGAAGACCTTGAAGTCACGCCAGTCCGACACCATCGGAGAGCATCTGCTGCAAGCCTGGCTCATGGCCGGCAATCAGGAACTGCTGGTCGCCTTCTGCGACGGGGTGGGCATCGAGCACGATGGCAAGGGTTCGGTGACCGGGGAACTGCCGGAGGAACTGGATGCCTCCAAGGTCAGGGAAACCGTCAACTCCATGCTGGATGCGTTCGACCCCAAATTGGTCACGCTCTATCTGACCGTTTTCAATCTGCAGCAACCCGGCGGGTGGTCGTCGGTGTCGGAACTGCTGGACAGTGATGAGCGACTGGCGCTCGCGTGAACGGCATGGTTTCCCTGGACGGGACTACATGCTGAAGTCCTCGCCCAGATAGTGCTGGCGGGCGACCGGGTCGTTGACGAGGAAGTCGGAGGACCCCTCGAGGATGACCCTGCCGTCGTGGATGAGGAAGGCCCTGTCGACGATCGAGAGGGTTTCGCGCACCGAGTGGTCGGTGATGAGGATGGCGAGACCGTCGCGCTCGCGGAGTTCCCGGACGATGCTCTGGATGTCGTCGACCGCGATTGGATCGATGCCCGCAAAGGGTTCGTCGAGCATCAGGAGTTTTGGCTCGGTGCACAGGGTCCGGGCAATCGCAAGGCGGCGCTTTTCACCACCGGAGAGGGTGATGGCGGCGGACTTGCGCACCTTGGTGATCTTGAAGCGTTCAAGCAGTTCCTCGGCCCGCTCGACCTGTTGGTTGCGGCTGAGGTCACGCCTGGTTTCGAGGATGGCCATCAGGTTGTCGAAAACGCTGAGTTTCCGGAAGACCGACTCCTCCTGGGGCAGGTAGCCGAGGCCGAGGCGTGCCCGCCGGTGCATGGGAAGGTGGGAGATGTCGGTTTCCGAGAACCGGACCGTGCCGGCATCGGGCGGGACGATCCCGGCGATCATGTAGAACGACGTCGTTTTTCCGGCGCCGTTGGGGCCGAGCAGTCCGACGATCTCGCCTGGGGCGACGGAGAGGTTCACGTCGTTGACGACCGGGCGGCCGCCGTAGCACTTTCGCAGGCCCTCGGCGGTGAGCAGGGGTTCGGTCACGGGCATGGGAGATACCATGGATTCAGCGGTCTTTGTCGAGTTCGATGAATCCTCGTGAATCGCCAACGAAGGAGGCGTCACCACTTTTCAGATTGATCATGATGTAGCCGTTGGGATCGACGACACGACCGTTGGCCGTGTCCGAGATGATCCAGGGTTCGCCACCGCGGATGATCAGCTCGTTGGTCCTGAGGTCCATGACCATCTGGCGCCCCGAGGCCTTGGCCTTCTTTTCGCCCTTTTGTTCGACCACGACGGCACCGGTGGCGACGATCCGGGTTGGGTCGCCGAACTCGGCTTCACCGAGAAGGTCTCCCTTCTCGTTCTGGGGTTTGGGAGGTGTTGGTCCCGCGCCATCGGGCTTCGGGTCCGGCGCCGGCGTCTGTTCCTTTTCCATGAAGACCTTCACCTCATCCGCCCCGGTGAGCGTGAAGTCCGGGTGTTCGATGTCCACGTCTTCGAGAAAAATGAGGATGCCGGTCTCCGAGTCGAAAAAGATTCCCTTCCGGGCCTCGATCGAGGCGGGCAGCTTGATCTGTTTTTCGATTTCGGGATCGGGAACTTTCTTGGTGAGGTCGGGCTTCTTGCCGTCCTCCATTTCCACCGCGGCGACTTTCAGGAAGTCCCGCAGCGACTCGTCGGCACCTTTCCCAAGGGCTTCCGCTTGTTCGATCTGCCCGTCTGCCCGGGCTTCCGCCTCCTCGGCGATGCTCGCCTGGCTGACCGCGAGCCGGTCGAGCCCCTGGAGTTCCTGTTCGGTGAGGATGGCATCTTCCTGGGCGCTCAGGGCGCTGGCCGCCATCAAGGCGACGCCCGTGGCAGCAAAGCGTCTTGTGGGACGAGGGTTCATGGAGGTTCGGGTATCGATGAGGGTTCGTGCGGTGGCAGGGCCGTGGAGGAAACCGCGGGAGCGGTCGAGCTCGTAGACAAGGCCGCTGCCGCTTGCCGTGAGGTCGTTGGATTCGAGGGTCACCGGATCGCTCGAGCGGAGGAGCCGCTGATCGTAAAGGAGCGCTGTTGCCAGGTTGATCCCTGCCTTCAGCGACCGGTCGGGATGGTAGAACTCGATCCGGACCGCGGTGGCGTCAATGGTCCGATCATTGATCAGGACCAGCTTGTCCGCCCTGAGAACCGAGCTGAGCCGGCGGTGCTCGTCGTATTCGGGGATGAGGATCTTCTGGAGAATGCTTCCGTCGACGAGCATCTCCATTCCGGGAAGGGTTGCGTCTTTGGATGGGGTGGTGTCGAGCGTGACACCCTGGGCATGGAGCGGGGCGGCCACCAGACAACCGGCGCCCGCGACCAGCGAAGTGGAGCGGACGATGCGGGATGTCTTGCGGGTGGTCACGGAATCAGGCGCCGTGGGAGGCGTGGTGGATGGCGATCAGTCGGACGAGAATGTCTTCAAGAAATTCGAGCGGGATCTGATTGGGCCCGTCGGACACCGCGTTCTCGGGATCGGAGTGGGTCTCCATGAAGAGGCCGTCGACGCCGGTCGCGACCGCCGCGCGGGCGAGGACCGGTGCGAGTTCGCCGTCGCCCCCCGTGGTGCCTCCGAGGCCGCCGGGACGCTGGACCGAGTGGGTGGCGTCGAAGATCACCGGGATCCCTTCCTTGCGGATCCAGAACAACGAGCGCATGTCGGTGACAAGGTTGTTGTAGCCGAAGGTCGTGCCTCGCTCGGTGATGAAGAAGCTTTGGCATCCGAAGGCGCGCATCTTGTCGGCGATGTTGACCGTGTCCCAGGGGGCGAGGAACTGGCCCTTCTTGACGTTGACGGCGCGTCCGGTCTTCGCGGCGGCCTCGAGCAGATCGGTCTGGCGGCAGAGGAAGGCGGGGATCTGCAGCAAATCGATGTGCTCGGCGGCAATCTCAGCCTGCTCGGCGGTGTGGACGTCGGTGGTGACCGGGACGTCGAGTTCCTTGGCGATCTCGCCGAGGATCCGGCATCCCTCGTGCACCCCGGGGCCGCGGAAGGACGTCACCGAGGTCCGGTTGGCCTTGTCGTAGGAGGCCTTGAAGATGAGGGGCACGCCGGTGCGTGTGGCGATCTCCTTGACGGAGCGTGCCATGCTCCAAACGAACTCCTCGTTCTCCAAGGCACAGGGGCCGAGGATGAAGATGGGAAGGGGCCCGCCGACGGGGACCGAGCCAATTTGAAAGGGTTCGAAATTCATCGGTGCAGATGGGGTGGGCTGGTGGACGCTCCGTTCATTCCTCCTCGTCCGCCACTTTTTCGTAGAGTGGCCGCAGATTGGCAAGGGCGGTGCCGAGGAGTTTTTGCTCCTCGGCGGTGAGATGGCCCTCGGTCTTGATCTCGAGCATCTCGAGGGAGTCGATCACGCTTCTGGCGGCGGTGAGGTTGACCTGCTTCTCGCCGGTTTTCGGATTCGGGAGCTGGCCGAGGAAAAAGCCGGCGTTCTGGGCCTGCAGGAGGACGAAATCGTGGAAGCGGGGATCTGCCGAGGGCATGGGGGAAGCCTGCGGCTTCAATGACGAATGATAAATGCCAAATGACGAATGGGTCCCATCATTTTGACTGCTCAAGCATCCGCAGCAGGGGGGCTTCGGCACGGGCCCGGATGTCTTCGGGCAGGATGACCCGGGGTTCGAGTTTCTCGAGGCAGTCGTGGAGTTTCTCGAGAGTGTTCATCTTCATGAACTTGCAGTCGGCGCAGGCGCAGTGGTCGGTGGGACCCGCGATGAGGTTCTTGTCGGGCGCCTCCTTGCGCAGACGGTGGAGCATGCCGCTCTCGGTGACGACGATGATGTTCTTCACCGGCGCGTTCTTGCAGTAGGTGACCATTTTCTCGGTCGAGCAGACCTCGTCGGCAAGCAGTCGGACGGCCTCCGTGCATTCGGGATGGGCCACCACGAGGGCGTCGGGAAACTCGGCCTTGATCCGGTTGATCGAGTCGCGCGTGAACTCGACGTGGACGTAGCAGGAGCCCTGCCACAGGTCCATCTTGCGACCGGTTTGCTCCATCACCCAGGCACCGAGATTGGCATCCGGGACGAAGAGGATGGGGCGGTCGGCGGGGGCCTTTTCAACGATACGGATGGCATTGCCGGAGGTGCAGATCACGTCGCACAGGGCCTTCACGTGGGCCGAACAGTTGATGTAGGCGATGACGTAGTAGTTCTTCTCCTTGTTCTGCTCGAGGAACGCCTCGAGTTCGGGGCCGGGGCAGCTTTCCTCGAGCGAGCAACCGGCGTCGCGGTCGGGGAGCACGACGGTCTTCGTCGGATTCACGATCTTGGCGGTCTCCGCCATGAAGTGGACGCCGCAAAAGGCGATCACGTCGGCCTCGGTCTCCCTGGCCTTGTAGGCGAGGCCGAGCGAGTCGCCCACGTAGTCGGCGAGGTCCTGGATGTCCCCGGTCTGGTAGTTGTGGGCAAGGATGACGGCATTCCGCTCCTTCTTGAGGCGTAGAATGGCTTCCGAAAGATCGAGTTCGACGGTCGGCATGGGGCGGAAATGTCGAATGAAGGAGAGGGAATGTCGAATGTGGAAATTTTCCGAAACAAAAAAGCGGCATCACCCCGGAGGATGTGCCGCTTTTGAGAAAGGTGAACCGGTCAGCTCTTGAGTCCCGCAAGGTTGCCTTGCTCGGGCTTGGACGGGTTTCCGGAGTCTCTGTCCTTCGACTGCTGTTGCTGCTGCGGGTTGCCGCCGGAATTCTGGGGTTTGCCTCCGGAGTCGTTGCCTTTGCCGACGGTGTCGGGCTTCTTCTCCGGCTGCGACTGGGGCTTGCTGGCGGACGTGGCCGGGGTGGACGGGGTGCCGACGGTCGACTTGCCGACGAAGATGGCTCCCGATTCGATCGAAAGGGTCTTGGCCTTGATGTCACCGACGACTTCGGCGCTGGATTTCAGATCCACGCGCTCGCTGGCGATGATGTTGCCGTGGACCTTGCCGTAGACCACGACGGTGGCGGTCTTGATCTCCGCCTTGAGGCGGGCGTTTTCTCCGACGGTGAGATTCCCTTCCGAGCTGATTTCGCCCTCGATCTTGCCATCGACGACCAGATCATTGGTGAATTTGACCGTTCCCTTGATGTCGACGTCGGCACTCAGCACGTTGCGGGAGGCCGAGGGTGCGGCCGAGGAGCTGGGGGCGGGGCTGACGGCCGGACTCGGCGCAGGGCGATCGACCGGGGCGGGTGCCGCGGATTCGGGCTGCGGCGCGGGGATCGGATCGACCTCGGAATCGCCGGGCTTCTGCCCGATGACTTTACGAAACATGTTGTTGCTCACAGTCTTGAAATGAGGGTTGGAGTGGGTGGCTTGTCAATGTCATTCATTCGCACCGGATGCGGAATCCTCCGTATCCTCGGGAGTGGGTTCGGGAGCCGGATCGGGAGTGGGTTCCGGTGCGGGATCGGGAGTTTCCCCGGCTGGTGCAGCGGGGCTGTCGTCCGTGGCTTCACCACCGCCCGTCAGATTGTCGAGCAGGGGATTTCCGGTGCCGGACCCGGCGCCGGGGCTGGTCGGGTCGAGTTCAACCGGTGTGGAGAGGTCGGGCTCCGGGGCGAGATCGCCGCTGGGATCGGCCGGTTCCTCGATGGGAGCGGGCGGATCGACGGCCTCGGGCATTTCAAAGTCCACGTAGCTGATCGCCTGGGTGACCAGCCACCGCAGCGGGTTGTCCGGATAGTCCTCCGCGGCCCGTTCGAGTAGCTCCTTCGCCTCCTCGATCCGGCCTTCTTCGCGGGCAATCTCGGAAAGGGAGAGAAGGGCGTAGGGAGCGAGGTAGGCCGAGTCGGGGCGCTCGACGATTTCCTCGAACCGGGCACTCGCACTCTCGCGATCGCCCTGTTGGAGCAGGCGGGTGGCGAGGCGGGCCCGGGCGGGCACGGTGGCGGGGTGGTCGGGATTGGCCTCGATTTCCCCGCGGAGCGTTTCGATCGCGGCACTTTGCTGGCCCTCGTCCCACTGCATGTCGGACAAGAGCACCGCGGCGGAGGCGGCGGCCGGCGTGCCCGGATGGTTCTTCACCACGTCCTGCATGGCGGAGACGTCGTCGGCTCCGACGAGTGCCTCGCCGGCGGCGAGGCGCTTGCCTTCTTCCATGCCCGAAATCACGACCCAGGCACCCACACCCAGTGCCAGCACGAGACCGAGCACGATCATGGCTTTTTGGTTGCGATCGAGGAATTGCTCGAAGGAGCTCGGCCCGTGGGTGATCTCGCCGATGGGCGAGGCGTGGTCGGAGGTGGGTTCGGCCATGGAAATCTTGCGGGTTGCGCGGGCAGCGATTAAGGGTCCAGGTCGGGGGAAATCAATGACGAATTGACGCGTGCCGGCGATCGAGCAGATGCGCATTGCCGCCCGGTGCCGGGAAGGCCTAGGATTTCCCCACATGAGCGGATCCCTGTACGTGATCGCCGGTGAGCTGAGTGGCGATGCACACGCGGCGGGGCTGCTCGAGGCCCTGCTCCGGGAGCGTCCCGGACTTGAGATCCGGGGCGCGGGAGGGCCGAAAATGCGCTCGGTCGCCGGCGACGGGATTCGCGACTGGGTGGACCAGGCGGCGGTGATGGGCGTGGTGGAGGTGCTCAAGCACTACTCTTTCTTCAAGCGGAGCTTCCACGAGATGCTCGCCGATATCCGGGAAATGCGTCCGGAGGTCCTGCTGCTGGTCGATTACCCGGGTTTCAATTTCCGCTTCGCGGCGGCCGTCCGCCGGCATCTGCCCGCGACGAAGATCGTGCAATACGTGTGCCCGCAGGTGTGGGCGTGGAAAAAGGGCCGCATCCCGAAGATGGTCGAGCTTTTCGATGAGGTGCTGTGCCTGTTGCCGTTCGAGCCGGAGATTTTCGAGGGCAGCGGCTTGAAGGCCACCTTCGTCGGTCACCCGCTGGTGGACGAACTCGAGGCGGAGCGGACCGAGGTCGTGCGGGATCCGAAGCGGGTGGCGCTGCTGCCGGGCAGCCGGGAGCCGGAGGTCGAGAAGCTCTTTCCCGTGATGCTCGAAGCGGCGGAGCGGCTGGTGGTGGCCGACCCGGGGCTGACCTTTGAGGTGCCGGCGGCACGGCCGGCGCTTGGCCAGCGGATGCGGGAGATGGCCGAGAAGACGGGCTTCGGCGGCCGGCTCGAGATTACCGATGGCGGGGCGCACGGGCTGATGCAGCGGGCGGCCTGCGGGGTGGTGGCGAGTGGCACGGCCACGGTCGAGGCGGCCTACTATGGCTTGCCCTACTGCCTCGTCTACAAGTTGGCGTGGCCCACCTACATGATCGCGAGAATGGTGGTGAAGATCGAGCACATCGGGCTGATCAACATCCTTGCCAAGGACGAGGTCATCGAGGAATTCATCCAGTCGGATGCCGACCCGTGCCAGGTGGCGCGGTCGCTGCAGCGGTTTCTTTCCTCGCCCGGCGAGGTCGCGGAATTGCAGGCGCGTCTGGCGGAAACGGTGGCCCTGCTCGGAGGCACGGGGGCGCATGAGCGGGCGGCCGGCGCGGTGTCGGCCTGGTTTCCGGGCGGCGACGAGTGATCCGCGGTTGCGTAGGCAAGCCGGAGCACATCATAGGAACGAAGTCCTCGGGGGGATGGCGTGAGCTGGATCTGGCTGCGGGTCCGGCAGTCCCCTGGAACCCGGCCGGTTCTTGAAAGCAGATCTCTTTCCACGAAGCCGGGGGCGGGGGATTCGGTCGGGGGTTCTTGCTTGTCAGCAGGCGAGGAGCGGATACATCCGGCGCGGATGAAAGCGCTCCACCTCCTCGCCGCCACTCTGTTCCTCGTCTCGGTTTCCTGCGAACGGCACGACTGGGAGGAAACCAAGGCCCTGCATGAGCAGCACGGGCACGCCGCCCACGCCGACGGGCATGGCGATGCGGCTCATGTGGAAGAGCCCCACGGGGATGCCGGGACCGGCGATCACTGAGTCCGCTCGTAGCTCAGGAACACCTCTCCGAGTTCCTCACGGGGCTCGAAATGGGTCAGGCGGAAGGCTCGCGAGGCGGGCAGGAATTCCCCGCCCGCAGCGGTGATGCCGGGTGCCGCGGCTCCGCCGAAAAGCTTGTGGCCGGCCCAGGTGAGGTGGATTTCGTCGATAAGGTCGAGCTCGGCCAGCGAGCGGCCGAGGTGACCGCCGCCCTCGCAGTGAAGGTGCCGCACGCCTTGCTCCCGGTGGAGGTATTCGAGAAAATCTGGCAGCGACATGTGGTGGGTCGTGGTGCCGGGGATGGCGTTCGGTTGCCCCCCGGTGCCGAGCAGATGGATCGGGCCGCCGTCCGTGGAAAAAACCGGATGCCCGGGATCGAAGCGGCCCCTGCCGGAGACGATGCAGCGGAGCGGTTGCTGCGGGGCCTTCATGGTCATGCGGTCGGCTTCGAGAGTGCCACGACCGACCATCAGGGCGTCGGCCGTCTGCCGGAGTTCGAGCAGGCGCTCGTGGTCGGCGTCGGAGGTCCAGCCCGAGGGTCTGCCCTCGACCGAGGTGATCTTGCCGTCGGCCGAGACGGCGAAATTGATGGAGATGCGGGGTGCGGACATGGCGTCAGTCGAACCGGGTAAGGAAGGCGATTCCCCATTCCAGCCCGAGGAGCAGGACCGGAGAGACGCACCACAGAAGCGACGCGACGGCGCCGACGGTGCGTCTTCGGGTCCACGGGGCGGGCGGATGCATCGGGCTTGCGATCGGGGATTGTCCCGTTATGTTCCGCGCCATGAGCGAGAACCAACCGAAAATCACGGCTTATCTTAAGACCTACTGCGGCTGGAGCGAGGGTGTGCGGGCCATCATGCGCAAGTATGACCTCGAATTCGAGGAGAAGGACATCATCAAGAACCCGGCATTCCGCTGGGAGATGGAGCAGAAGAGCGGCCAGCCGCTGTCGCCCTGCGTCGAGGTGGACGGCCAGATGCTCGCGGATGTCTCGGGCGAGGAAGTCGAGGCGTGGATGCTGGAGAACGGAAAGGTGGCCCCGGTCGATGCCGAGGCGGATGCTCCGACCAACTCGGCGTGCAGCGACGAGGAACACGAGGCAATGGCCCGTGGCGAGGTTCCCGGAGGCAAGGTCAAGTTCCTCGATTGAGCCACCTGCCAAGGGACCGGGATGCGTTTCATCTTCACCAGCGCGGGTAGTTTCGGAGATATCGCCCCGCTCCTGGTCCTTGCCGTCGAACTTCGGCAGCGGGGTTGCGATGTGCGGTGGGTGGTCAATCCCTTCCATCAGGCCTCCCTGAAAAAATGGGGCTTTGATTCGATCCCCGCCGGAGAGGCGGCGACGGTGGAGCGGACGATCCGGGATCCCCGGCTCTCTTCTCCGCTGAGAAGTTTCGCGGCGTTGCGCGAGGCCGGCGAAAAGGAAGCCGAGCCCTTTCTGGACGTGCTGATGGAGACGGTCGGGAACGACGATGTGCTGGTCTATCGCAGCCTCGTATCGAGTGCGCGCATCGTCGAGGAGAAGAAGGGGATTCCGGGGGTCGCGGTCTACGTCGCACCCACCGAGCTCACCTCCGAGGAAGACCGTGCCTGCATCGGCGGGCATCTGAGTGATGCCGTGTCGAGGAGCGCGCCCGGGTGGCTTTACACGAAAGCGACCCGGCTCATCGAGAGTCGGGTGATCGACCGGATGATGTGGAAGTTCCTCAATCCGCTCCGCCGCAAGGTGGGCCTGGACGAGCGGCACGGCTCCTACCGCGACTGGATGTTCGGGGCGCGTCTGCCGCTGGCCCTCTATCCGGATTGGTACGGGCGGCTGGGAGCGCGCATGCCGGCTCAGATGCGTCAAACCGGTTTCCCCTACCTTCAGTCCGAGCAGGTCATGCCGCTCGACCCGGCTCTCGGTGAGTTTCTCGACGCGGGCGAACCTCCGGCGGCGATCACCCAGGGTTCGGCCATCCGGCCGAGTGAGAAGCTGGTCGAGCAGCTGATCTCCGCCTGCAACGATTTCAGCACCCGCACGCTCCTTCTTTCCTTCGACCATGAGGGCCCTCCGAAGATCGAAGGCAATCACTGCATCACCTCTCCGGTGGCGATGAGCCAGGTGCTTCCGCGATGCCGGGCGCTGGTACATCGCGGTGGCGCGGGTGCGGTCGCGGAGGGACTGCGGTTCGGGATCCCACAGTTGATCGTCGCCCAGACGATGGACCATCCGGACCACGGTGCGAGGGTCACCCGCCTGGGTGCCGGACGCTGGGCCTATGATCCGACCGCGACGTCGTGGCAGATTCGGCGGGAGCTCGACCGGGTGCTCCACGATTCGGAGATCCGGCGCGGAGCGGAAGCGGCCGCGGCCCGCTGCGATGCGGAGGGCTGGCGCAGGGAGTCCGCAGATCTGATCGAGAAGCTGGCTAAGGCACGGGATTGATTGCCGCCAGCGGCCATCCGTCGGGAGATTCGGCATGAAGCCACTTGTCGGCGTGGCATGAATCGGCTTACAGACAGCGCGGCGAGGGATAGTTCCGTCCGCCGCCACCCTTGATATTCGTGCGCATGTCTTTCGAACCTATCGCCATCGTCGGGATTGGCTGCCGTTTCCCGGGCAGCTCCGACACCCCCGAGGCCTACTGGAAGATGCTCTGTGACGGCAAGGACACGGTTTCAGTCCTGCCCAAGGAGCGGTTCAACAAGGATACGTTCTACCACCCGAAAATGGGCGTCGAGGGCAAGACCTATTCAAAGTGGGGAGCCCTGGTGGATCATTTCGATGGATTTGACGCGTCGTTTTTCGGCGTTTCGCCACGCGAGGCGGACTTCATCGACCCGCAGCAGCGAATGCTGCTCGAGACCTCCTGGCGCGCCCTGGAAGACGGCCGCGAGGTGTTCGACTTCAAGAAGGGCCGCCAAGTCGGCGTCTTCACCGGGGTTTCGACCTTCGATTACCACCTGATGCAGTCGGGGCTCGACACCTCGAGCAAGACCGACATCTACATGGCGACCGGCTCGGTTCACAGCATCGCGGCGAACCGGATTTCCTACGTTTTCAATTTCAAGGGTCCGAGCGTGGCGGTGGACACCGCCTGTTCCTCGGCCCTGGTCGCCGTGCACCTCGCTTGCGAGAGCCTGCACCGGGGGGATTGTGAAATGGCGCTGGCCGGCGGGGTGAACTCGATTCTCGGACCGGTGCCCTACCTGGCATTCTGCCGGATGGCGATGCTTTCGCCGACCGGTCGCTGCCGGGCGTTCGACTCGCGGGCCGACGGGTTCGTCCGTGGCGAGGGTGCGGGCATGGTGCTGCTCAAACCGCTGTCGCAGGCGATCAAGGACGGCACCCGGATCTACGCGACGATCGCCGCCACCACCTCGAACCAGGACGGTCGCACCAATGGCATCACCGTGCCCAGCCCGGCGTCGCAGGAGGCCCTGACCCGGGCAGCCATGGAGCGCGCGGGCATCGAGCCCTCGAAGATCGCCTACATGGAGGCGCATGGAACCGGCACGCCCATCGGCGACCCGATCGAGGCCCACGCCCTCGGCATGGCGCTTGGTGTCGGACGCCGCAGCGACAATCCCTGTCCGGTGGGCTCGGTGAAGGGGAACATCGGTCACCTCGAGGCCGGCGCGGGTGCCGCCGGGATCATCAAGGCGGCGCTGTCGCTCCATCACCGTCAGATTCCCCCGAGCCTGCACTTCAAGACGGTCAACCCGAACATCGACCTCGAGAAGCTCAAGCTGCGGGTGGTGACCGAGATGGAGGAGCTGCCCGATGGTGCTTCCCAGCCGTACGTCGGGGTCAACTCATTCGGTTTCGGAGGGGCCAATGCCCACGCAATCCTGCAGGGGGTGCCGGTGCCGCAGCGGCGCTTCCGCCCGACGGCAGCGCCGAAGACGGATCGTTCCAAGGCATCCGGGTACGCCCTGGCGATGTCCGGGGGCACGTCCGAGGCGATCCGCGACATCGCGGGCCAGTTCCGTGACCATCTGTCGGCCAAGCCGGCTCCGAATGTCGCCGAGGTCTGCCTCGATGCCGCGACCCGGCGGGTCCAGTTCATGCACCGCGCGGTGGCGGTCGGCCGGACCCGCGCCGAGCTTGTCGAGCAGCTTGGATTGCTGGCCGCTGGCGAGGCGGCACCCGGCGTGGTCGAGGGCACGCCGATGGACTTCGAGCACCCCGGCCCGGTCTTCGTTTTCTCGGGCCAGGGTCCGCAGTGGTATGCGATGGGTCGCGACCTGCTCAAGCACGAGCCGGTCTTCCGTGAGGTCATCGAGCGTTGCGACGCGACGATGCGCCGGTGGGGCGACTGGTCGCTGATCGAGGAACTTTCCAAGTCGGAGTCGAAGTCCCGGATCAACGAGACGGCAATCGCCCAACCGGCGATCTTCGCCATCCAGGCGGGACTGGCGGCGCTCTGGAAATCGTGGGGCGTGATGCCGGCGGCGACTGTCGGCCACAGCGTCGGCGAGGTGGCGGCGGCACTCACCGCGGGCGTGCTGACGCTGGAGGAGGCCTGCCGGGTCATCTTCTGGCGTGGCGCCTGCATGGACGCGGCGGACGATCAGCACGGACGCATGCTGGCGGCCTCGCTCACCGAGGAGGAGGCCGAGGAATTGCTCGCGGGATACAAGGGACGGGTCGGTCTCGCGGCGATCAACGGGCCGAAGTCGGTGACCCTGTCCGGCGATGCCGCCCCCCTCGAGGAAATTGCTGTCGAGCTTTCCGCCCGGCAGGTGTTCAACCGCTTCCTCAAGGTCGGCTACGCGTTCCACAGCCATCACATGAACGGGGCGCGGCAGCCGCTGCTGGAGAAGCTCGGGATGCTGAAACTCCGCAAGCCTTCGATTCCCGTTTACTCGACGGTCTCCGGCGGTCCGGCCGGTCCGAAGACCTTCGATGCCGGATACTGGTGGCACAACGTCCGCAAGCCGGTGCGTTTTGCCGGAGCGATCGGCGGCTTGATCGAGGAGGGCTACCGCCTGTTCCTCGAGATCGCGCCGCACCCGGTGCTTTCCGCATCGATTTCCGAGTGCTTCGAGCACAAGGAAAGCCACGGCACGGTGGTGCACTCACTCAAGCGCCGGACCGACGAACGCCTGACGATGCTCGCGGCGGCCGGTCGTCTCCACATCCTGGGCCAGGCCATCGATTGGGGGGCGCTCTACCCGGTGGCCTGCGGGAAACAGGATTTCCCCATCATGCCCTTCCGGCGGGTCCACCACTGGCATGAGCCGCCCCGCTACCGCCAGATCCGGGTCGAGGACGTGCCGCACCCGCTGCTGGCCGACCGTCTCGGTTCCGCGGCACCGACCTGGAGCACCCGGTTGGATCTGGAGGTCTACGATTTCCTGCGGGACCACGTGATCCAGGACCACCCCGTCTTTCCGGCCGCGGGCTATCTCGAGTCGGCCACCGCCGCCGCCCACGAGATGCATGGCGATGTGCCCGTGAGGGTCGAGAATGTCGACTTCGTCAAGGCGCTGTTCCTGCCGGAAAATGCGGGCGAGTCGACGGAAATGCAGTTTCGGCACCAGCCGGCGACCGCTTCCTTTGAGATCCACAGCCGGTCCGATGAATCGTCGGACGACTGGACGCTCCACGTGAAGGGCAACTTCCGCCCCGACACGATGCCGGAGCCGTCGCGAAGGTTCGACCCGCAGACGATGATCGAGCGGGCGAACCGCGAGATTCCGGGCTACGTCATCTATCGTACTTGTGACTTCGTCGGGCTTCGCTACGGGCCCACCTTCCGGGGGATCTCCAATCTCTACCACAGCGAGCACGAGTCGCTGGCGGTGATCGACATCCCACCCGCGGTCGAGCGCTCGGCGAAGAAGTTCCATCTGGTGCCGGCATTGCTCGACTGCTGCTTCCAGGCGATGCCGTCCTCGGCGCCGAGTGATTTTGCGCTGATCCGCGAGACCGGATTCATGCCGGTGTATTGCGACTCCTTCCGGATTTTCCGTCCATCGGAGGGTCGTCGGTTTTATTGCCGCATCCGCATCGTCCACTGCGGTGGCAAGACGCTGAGGGGCGACATGGATCTCCAGGACGAGCAGGGGCGCCTGGTCGCCGAGATCAAGGGGCTGGAAAGCCAGGCGGTGGTCCGGACCAAGGAGTTCCGCGCCACCAGCGCCGAGGAGTGTCTTTACGAGAACGGCTGGATCGAGGCGCCGCTCGAGGCGGTGCAGGACGGCCCGGTGGAACTGCCGGCACCCGAATGGCCGAAGCCGGAGGCGCCGGTGACCCGGCGGCTTCGTGGACTGAACCGGGCCCTGGATCGGATCGCCCTGTCGCATCTCGCGGAATTGTCGATGCCCGCGGGCATCAGCCAGTCGGCCCGCCGGCGTCTCGAGGATCTGATCAGCGGAGCGAACCTGCCGAAGTCGCCCTCTCGATCCGGCGAAGCCTTTCGCAAGCTGCTCGCGTCGTATCCCGACGCCTACCCCGAGGCGTTCTTCGTCGAGCGGATCGGCTCCGACCTGCCGGCCGTCCTGCGCGGGCGCCGCAAGGTCGGCGAGGTCCTGATGCCGACCGGCTCGATTTCGCTCGAGGAACATTTCTCGCAGGATTCGCCGACGGTCCGCCATGAGCACCTGGCACTGCGCGACGCGCTCCGGGCATCGCTGGACGCCATTCCCGACCACACTCCGCTCGAGGTTCTCGTGCTGGGCGGGGGGAGCGGGGGTGCCGTCTCGGAATTGCTGGCGTGCTTCGATCCCGAATGCACGAAAGTCGTCTTTGCCGAGCCCGACGAAAAGCGGGCGGTGATGGCCGAGCAGAAGTTCTTCGATCATCATTTTGTCGAGTATGCCTCCAGCGGGCTGACCCAGGGAAAGGCTGCCGGCGTGTTCGATCCGCAGCGCTACGATCTGGCGATCGTGCTCGGGCGGGAAGCCGAGGCCGCGCGCACGGAGAAGGGTTCCAGACGTCTCCTGCGGGCGATGAAGTCGCGTGGGCTGTGCCTGGTCGAGGGCACGGTGAGTCCTCCTCTGTGGGCGGAGCTGGCCTTCGGTTTCGGTCAGGAGTCCGCGGAGCGTTTCCTGCCGGCGCGGTCGGAATCGGTGGAGGACCTGACCGGGACGCTCGAGTCGCTCGGCTTCGAGTCGGTCGAAGCGCATCGTTTCGGCCCTTCGGGACGCGTCTTTGCGGCCGCCCGCGTTGCTGCGAAGCGGGCGCTGCGGGAGAAGGGGGCATTCGATCTGAATGTCCTGCGCCACCGTCCCTCGATGGTGCGGGTCGTCTTCACCGACGAGGGTGGGGCGCTGGCCCCGGTGGTGGAGGAGCTTTCCGGCGACCTGAAGGATCTCGTCATCTGCGTGTATCGGGGTCAGCGGTTCGCGAAGAAGGGTGTCGGGGCCTATGAGATCCGGCCGGGGAATCTGCAGGACGCCTCGCGTCTTTTCCGCGAGCTGGACCGGCGTTTTTCGCTGAGCAGGCTCGATCTGATCTTTGGCTGGAGCCTCGATCTGCCGGCGGCGGAGGATTTGTCCGCCGAGGCGCTGGTGGCGGCCCAGGAATTGACGACGGCCCCCTTGCTGGCCATCGCCCGTGCCCTGCCGGCGACCCGTGACGAGCTGCCGAAGGGGATGATGCTCCTCACCCGGTGTGCCCAGGCCTTGAAGGTGGGAGACAAGACCCTCAATCCCGCCGGTGCCACCGTGATCGGTCTGGGGCGGACGATGATTTCGGAAAACTCACGGATCAAGGTGCGCCTGGTGGACCTGCCCCCGGCCGGCGACCGGCGGGAGGTCAGCGACCTGCTGGCGGAGATCCGTTCTGACTCCAAGGAGGAGGAAGTGGCGCTGCGGTCGACCGGAAGGCGTGCCCTGCGCTTCCTGCCCAAGGATCTGGTCAAGAGATCTTCGGCCTCGAGTCGTCGCGGCTACCGGCTGGACGTGCTTTCGCCCGGCATGCTGGATTCGATGACCTTCGTCGAGGCGGCGCGCCGCACCCCGAAGGAGGGACAGGTCGAGATCTCGATCAAGGCGGCGGCCTTGAATTTCCGTGATGTCATGAAGGCACTCGGCATCTACCCGTCGGACAGCGACATCGACATGCTGATCGGCGACGAGTGCGCCGGAGTGATCGAGCGGGTCGGCCCCGGTGTGAAGGACTGGAAGGTCGGGGACCGGGTGATCTCGCTCGGAGCCGGTTGTTTCGGCTCGCACCTCACGGTTCCGGCGCCGTTGCTGCTGCCGGTTCCGGACGGGATGACCTTCGAGGAGGCCTGCACCCTGCCGGTCGCCTTCATGACCTCGGTCTATTCCCTGGTGGAAATGGCCAAGATCCGGGAAGGGGAGACCGTGCTGGTCCAGGCGGGCAGTGGAGGGGTCGGGATGGCGGCCATCCAGCTGGCCCGCTCGCTGGGTGCCAGGGTGATCGCCACCGCGGGCAATCCGGAAAAGCGCGAGTTCCTCCGCCGCTTCGGGGTCGAGCATGTCTTCGACTCCCGTTCACTTGCCTTTGCCGACCAGGTTCGCGAGGTGACGGATGGCCGGGGCGTCGATGTGGTGCTCAACTCCCTGGCCGGGGCGGCGATCGAGAAGGGGCTGTCCTGCCTCGCGCCGTACGGCCGCTTCGTCGAGATCGGCAAGCGCGACATTTACGGAAACACCCCGGTCGGATTGCGCCCGTTCCGCCACAATCTGACGATGTCGGTCGTCGACCTCGGCCAGGCGATGAACGACGGCGGCGAGCGCCTGCAGACGCTTCTGGGGGAAGTCTCGGAGCATTTCACGAGTGGCAAGCTCAAGCCGCTGCCCCACCGGGTGTTCCCGATGGCGCGGGCGAAGGATGCCTTCCGCTGCATGGCCCAGGCCCGGCACATCGGCAAGATCGTGCTCAGCGCCGAGGGTTCGTCGATCGTGCCGCGGCCCGAGGCCGCCCATCCAACGCGCCTTTTCCGCGGCAACGTGGCCTACGTGGTCACCGGGGGGCTGACCGGATTCGGGCGCGAAGCGGCGATGTGGATGATCGCCCGCGGCGCACGCCACGTGTATCTCGTGAGCCGCAGCGGGCGTGCCGATGACGAGCTCATGCAGATCGCCAGGGAGGCGAAGGTGAAGGGCGCGTACATTCACTTTGATGCGGTGGACGTGACTTCACGCAAGGACGTCGATCGCCTGGTCGCGAAGATCAAGCGGAGCGGCATGCCGCTGGGCGGCATCGTCCATTCGGCGATGGTTCTCGACGACAAGACCATGAGCCGGATGAAGCCGGAGCAGATGGAGCGTGTCCTCGCACCCAAGGTCCAGGGCACCTGGAACCTGCACGAGGCCACCCTCGGCGAGGATCTTCATTGCTTCATCATGTTCTCGTCGGTCAGCTCGGCACTGGGCAACGCCGGACAGGGCAACTACTCGGCGGCCAATGCGTTCCTCGATGCCATGGCCCATTACCGCAAGGGACTCGGACTTCCGGCCCTGACCGTGAACTGGGGACAGCTCGGCGAGGTCGGCGTGGCGGCGGCCGACGAGAAGCTGCGCGAGAAGCTGACGCGCCAGGGCATCATCCCGCTGCCTCCGGCCCGCGGACTCGAGTTGCTCGAGCGATTGATGGGGAATGGTCACGTCCACACCGGAGTCATTCCGATCGATTGGAAGGCCTTCCGTGCGACCCATCCGCAGCTGGAGAAATCGTCCCGCTATGAAGAGGTCTTCCGCCATGCCGGGGATGATGGCGCCGACACCGGGGCGCGTTCGGCCCGGGAGATCCTGATGGATGCCGCCCCGGGAGCACGGCGCGCCCTGCTGACGTCCATGCTCAAGGAAGAGGTGGCCAAGGTCTTGCGCTCGTCGCCTTCGAAGATCCGCGAGGATCGCCCGCTCACGCAGTTGGGGCTGGACTCGCTGATGACCTTCGAGTTGCTGATGCGCCTTGAGAGCCTGTTCGAGATTTCGGTGCCGCCGACGAAGATGAAGGAGGGCACGACCCTCGCCGATGTCTCGATGCACCTGCTCGAAACCATTTCCGGCGGGCAGGTCGAGACCGGGAGCTCCGGGCGCGCCGCCTCGGGGGCGGCGACGACCAAGGAGGGCGACACCGGGCTGGTACTTCCGGATCGGTGCCTGATCGACCTCAAGAAGTCCGGCACCCGCGAGCCCGTGTTCATGATCCACCCGGCCGGAGGACTGGTGGCCCTCTATGACGGCATCGCCGCGCGCCTGCCGGAAGATCGGCCGGTCGTCGCCCTGCAGTCCCGGGTCTTTTTCACGGAAGGGGGCGAGTTCGATGCCTTCGAAGCCATGGCGGCGGGCTATGCCGATGCCATCGCGCTGCGCCAGCCGAGGGGCGATCTTCACCTGTTCGGCTTCTCCTTCGGAGCACTGCTGGCCCATGCCATCGCCCGCATCATGGAAGAGCGGGGGAGAACGGTCGCCTGGCTCGGAATGGTCGACCCGCTCGAGGCCGTCGCGACGGTTCCCGAGGACCGCGCCGAGGAAGTCTACCGCTGGCACATCGACGACATCCTGGTGCTGCTCGGCGAACTCTACGGCGACGAGGTGTTGGTGGATACCACCATCCGCGATGACCTTCAGGATCTTGTCGCGGATCTCGCGGGGGCATCGGCCAAGGCCCGCGAGTCGCGTATCCGGCGCTGGCTGAAGTCACGGCCGAAACTGGCCGAGGTTGTCGATCCCCGGGTCATCGAATTCGCCCTTTCGGTTCACCTGCATCACGCCTTGCTGGCCCACTCGGCCACCCTGGCACCGGTGAAGGCACCGGTCAGCGTCTGGCGCGGCAGCCACGAATGGGCGGCGGCGGTCGACGGTAAACCGCTGACCCACGGCGAGCTCCGCGAGACCGTCAGGGATCTGGGGCACTTCGAGTTCTTCGGCCCCGACCACCTGCTGACGCTGGCCGACGAGGTCTCCGCGGCACTCGTTCAGTCGAGTTCGTAACTCAGACCCGGTTCGGGAATGATGGGCTCGGTCTGGGGCAACTCCTCGCGCAGGCGATCCTGGAACCATCGGCTGGCCTCGGGGTCGCCGTGGACCAGGAACGTACGTTTGGGCCGGACCTTTTTCGCGTAGGCCAGCAGGTCATCGCGGGTGGCGTGGCCGCTGAAATCGAAAACGTCCGTCTGCGCCCGCAAGGGGGCCGATGGGTGTGCCGGATCGAGCACGATCTTGTCGCCGTGGGCCGCTGCGCGAATGTGGCCGGCGGGCGAGTCCGGATCGGCATAGCCGACAAAAAGCAGCGCATTCTTCGGGTTCTCCAGGAAACCGGCACGGGCGAAGGCATTGGAGACCGTTTTCTCGGTCATCATGCCGCTCGACAGGCAGTAGATCGTGCCCGCCCGGGGAATGATGGGCGCACGGTTGCGGCGGCGGCTGCCGGCCTGGATTTCCATGTCGGAAAGGATGCGGAAGTCGTCATCGGTCCGCCGGGTGAGGCCGCCCGCATACTTGTCGTAGATGATCGTCATCTTGGTCGAGAGCCCGCCGATGACGACCGGAGCCCTGGCCGGGATCATGCCCTTGCGCTTGAAGCGGTGGATCATCGTCAGGACCTCCTGGGTCTTTCCCACGGCGAAGACCGGGATGAGCACCGAGCCGCCGCGATGGAGGGTTCGCTCGATGGTCTCCGCGAAGCGCGCCTCCTCGGCGTCGCGGGTGTAGGCGGGGTCGCGCGGGCTGGCACCGCGGGTCGTCTCGATGACCAGCGTATCGACCGGCTCGTCGGGAAAGATGGCGCCCTTGATCAGGGTGGATGACTCGAAGTTCACGTCGCCGGTGTAAAACAGGGACTTGCCCCCCGTTTTCAGGGTCACGCCCACCGAGCCAAGGACGTGGCCGGCATCGTGGAAGGTCGCGCGGACGTCGCCGTCGGCATCGAGATCGAAGGGGCGCTCGATGGCGCGGGTTTCGATCGCGGCTTCGATCTCGTCGAGTTCGCGGTGGTGGAAGAGCGGGTAGTCGGTGATGCCGAGTTCGGTCCTCTTCGACTGCATCACGTTCACCGAGTTGTGGAGCATGGCAAAGCCGAGTTCGGCCGCGGCCTGGGAAAAGAACACCCGCGCCTGGGGTTGGTCGCGAAGCAGCACGGGCAGCGTGCCGATGTGGTCGAGATGGGAATGGGTGATCACCGCCGCATCGACCGAGCCCTCCTCCAGCAACTCGAAATGGGGGATGGCCTCCTGTCCCTCGTGTTTCGGATGCATTCCGGCATCGAGAACGATGCGGACTTCTCCGGTGTCGAGGAGGTAGGAGTTCG
The DNA here is from genome assembly GCF_044385805.1 of Haloferula sp. A504. Taxonomy (NCBI): domain Bacteria; kingdom Pseudomonadati; phylum Verrucomicrobiota; class Verrucomicrobiia; order Verrucomicrobiales; family Verrucomicrobiaceae; genus Haloferula; species Haloferula sp. A504. The sequence continues at coordinate 108,105 of NZ_JBISBU010000009.1, read as the reverse complement.
AGCCGATTTCGGCGTGGCGGCAGAGGCTGCGGAAAAGCACGGCGTCGGACCTTGGTCGGGCCGGAGCTTTTGTCGATGGCGGATTTTGGATGGATGAAGTCCCGCACGGCCCTCGATGGGCTGGACAGCCGGGACCGGGTCGGATTGCCTTGGGACATGAAAATCGACAGCCATCACCACCTGTGGGCCATCAACGACACCGACTATCCCTGGATCGACGAGGAGAAGTCGGTCATCCGCCGGGATTTCCTCGCCGGGGATGCCGCGCGGAACTTCAAGAGCTCGGGGATCGGTGGCAGCGTCGTCGTTCAGGCGCGGCAGATTGTCGAGGAAACCGAGTGGTTGCTGGGGCTCGCGGAGGCGAACGACTGGATGCGTGGCGTGGTCGGCTGGGTGCCGCTGCTCGAGGATGCCGGCGAGCCGTTCCTCGAGCGCTTCGCCCCGCATCCGAAGCTGTGCGGCGTGCGGCACGTGGTGCACGACGAGCCGGACGACGACTTCATCCTGCGCGAGGATTTCAACGAGGGCATCCGGCGGCTCATGAACTACGGGCTGGTTTACGACATCCTGATCTTCGAGAAGCATCTGCCGCAGACGATCGAGTTCGTCGATCGCCACCCGGAGCAGATCTTCGTGGTCGATCATATCGCCAAGCCGGTGGTCCGGCGCGACGCGTTCGACGAGGCGTGGGCAAAGAACACCCGCGAACTCGCCCGCCGTGAGAATGTCAGCTGCAAGGTCTCCGGCATGGTGACCGAGGTCCGCGATGCGGAGTGGGATGTGGATTTGCTGCGGCCCTACTTCGAGACGGTGCTGGAGGCCTTCGGCGCCGGTCGCCTGATGTTCGGCTCCGACTGGCCGGTGTGTCTGCTGCGCTCCGAGTACGGGCAGTGGGTCGAGTGCGTGACCGAGCTGGTCGCCGGACTCAGTGAGGAAGAAAAGGCGGCCATTTGGGGTGGCAACGCGGTGCGGATCTACGGCTTCTGATCGAGGGAATACGGACCGTGGCCCCGCGTCCCATACGCTCGGGGCACCGGACGGAAGTCCGCCTTTCCCCCTGTCTCAGCCTTTTCGCGGGAGCTCCAGCTTGACGGTCTCGCCGGCCGACAGCTCGACCTTGCGGGGCTCCTGACCCGGCAGGATCAGATCGATGGTCTGTGCTTCCTTCGAGGTCATCGCGACCTCCACCTTGCCGGGCGTCCAGTGGAGCCGGTTGATTTCGATCGCACCGCGGCAGAGCACGCCTTCCAGAGTGCCCGTCTTCCACTCCTTCGGAAGGGCGGGCAGCAACTTGACCTCCCCGACGTCGGAACCGACCAGCATCTGGATGATCAGGGCGGGTTGGCCACCGCTGATGTCCATGTTGAACAGGTGGCGGTGGTTATGCATCGACGCCAGGTTGTTGAGCCAGAAGCGGTTCACCAGGTGGCGCAGACAGAGCAGCGAGAGTTCGCCGTCGCCGAGGGTCGAGACGACCTGACCGAGCTGGACCAGGCCGAAGGACATGAACCCGCGGTCCTCCGGGTCCTTCCAGTGCTCGGCCAGCTTGAACTCCACGCTCTTGCGGAAACCTTCGACCAGTTTCGGGTCCTGCTCGATCTCCTCGGGCATGACGTAGTAGAGAGGATAAAGCTGGGAGGAATGGCGGTGCTTGTCGTTGTTGCCGAGCTTGGGCGTCAGCCACTCCTTGATGATGCCGTCCTCATTGAGCATGTAGGGGGGCATCTTGGCGAGCATGCCTTTCCACTTCGGGATCTTGTCGGCGTTGATGTCCAGGGTGCGGGAGGCCGCGATCAGGTTGTGCAGGACTTCCTTGGCAACGGCGACGTCCATGGTCGCGTTGAAGGTGGCCTGTGAGTCGCTGCCCTCGGGCCAGTTCTCGGGCGACTGGGTCGGTGAGAAGACGAACTGGCCGTTTTCGTCCTCGTAAAGGTAGTCCTCGAAGAACAGCGCGCATTGCTCGAGGTAGGGCACGGCGTGCTTGGCGAGGAACTCCTCGTCACCGGTGAAGAGGTAGTAGTCGTAGAAGAAGCGGGCGGCTTTTCCGGCACCGGCGACCCACATGCCGCCGGCGAAGTTCTCCGAGTAGGCGTTGTTGTAGCCGTTGGTGCTGGTGCGCGACGGCAGGACGATCCCGCGGGCGCCGAAGAGATGCTTGGCATTGAGCTGGAGATCGGGAATCAGCGACTCGATGTAGCTGGTGTAGGCCGGGGTCAGCTCCGGCATGTTGCCCGGCAGGTTGGCCGCGATGGCGGAGGGCACGTTGCCGTTGTGAGTGAAGTCGCTGGCCCAGTTGGGCACGTAGGTGCCGCCCCAGATGCCCTGCAGGTTCGGTGGCAGTTTTCCGGTGGAGGAGATGATGTTGTGGCGGCCGGCATCAAATTCCTTCTCAAGAAGGGCCATGTTGATGTCCTCCCAGGTGGAGATCTCGAGCAGTTCCTCGGTGCTCTTCTTGTGGTCCTCCGCGCTGCCGCCGAGGTCGAGCCTGACCCGGTTGAAGAGTTCGCCGTGGAGTTTGGCCTGGCTGGAGAGCAGCTTGTCGTAGTCGGCCTCGACCTTGTCCAGCTTGGCGGCAAGTTCGTCGAAAAGGTCGCTGCCCTTTTCGCGGGGCAGGGCGATGTCGACGAGCAGCAGGACCTCGTCGGCATTCTCGACCACCAGCGAGCCGTCGTCCTTGGCAGTGGCCTTGCCGCCCTTGGTGATGACGCGGGCGTGGCCGTTGACGGCGGTGATGCTGCCCTCGTAGGCCTTGAGGCACTGCATGCTGTAGGACAGGGAGTCCGAGGTGGAGCGGCTCTCGATGTCGCCGAAGTGCTCCTTGAAGGAGTCGCTGGATTTCTTGGCGATGTCGGTGTCCTTGTTGAACTCGTCGCTGGTCTTGCGCGGGACGAGCTTGAGGGTGGCGTTGAGCGAGCCGGGCTTTTCAGCCTGCAAGCGGACCACGGCGATCCGGTCTTTCCGTGAGCAGAACAGGCCGCGCTCGAAGGTGCCGAGATCGTTGGTCCACTTGATGCGGGCCTCGCTGGTCGAGAAGTCCACCGTGCGGGCATAGTCCCGGGCCTCACCGCCCGGTTGGGTGATCTGCAGGTCGAAGGCCGGCACGAAGTAGTCCGGGTACATGAAGCCATCCTGGCCGGAGTACTTCGCCTGCAGGGCCTCGGCCTCCTTGTATTTGCCTTCGGCAATGAGACTCCGGATTTCCGGCAGGTGCATGGACTGATCGGGCGGGACGACCGGATCGCCCATCGGCATGAACAGTTCCTCGTGGGTGAAGATGATCCGCTCGTCGTTGGGATGGCTGAAGGCGAGCATGCCGAGGGTGCCGTTGCCGCAGATCAGGCCTTCCTCCCAGTTGGCGGCGGGCCTGCTGCTGAGAAAGCCCCGGTCCGGCACGGGAAGCGACGAGGAAAGGGCGGGACTCATGGAAATGGAGAAGAGAGCGAGAATTCGGGCGATGTGCAGGGTGGTCTTCATGACGGAAGGATTCCGGGGGGGCTGGTGAAATTCAACTTTGACTCCTTGATGTTGCTACGTTCGAGGGCCCCGTCAAGCTGTGGCTTTCATGGGAAAGCCTCCGCCGAATTTGCTCAGATGGTGTCGTTCAACGAATCGTAGGGCACCGGGTGGTCATCCTCGTCGTCGTGTGCCGAAGGCAGGTTTTCCGCGGTGCGGGCGATGCGCGACTCGGCCTGGTCGATGCCCTCGAGCGACGCGAGGTGGAACAGACCGTCTCCCTCGTCGGCGGCCGCGTCGTTGGTGCGCCCGATGAGCAGCCCGGGCCTGCTGGCGAGCACCGGGGTGTCGCCGGTGCCGTGGGGATCGGCGACGAAACCGAGCTGGGTGCCGGCTTCGACCGCCCTTCCGAGGGAAACCAGCGGAGTGAAGATGCCGCCGGCCGGCGCCCGCTCCCAGAACGAGCGCGAGCACACCAGCGGGAGCCGGCGGATGGGTGACTTGCCGCGCAGCATCTGGAGCTGGCGCAGGACCGACAGCACGCCCTGGACACCGAAGCGGATGGCCGGCGTGTCGAGGCGCAGCGCCTCGCCGGCCTCGTAGAGCAGGCAGGTCTTTCCGAGCGCGCGGCAGGCATGACGGAAGGTGCCCTCCCTGGGCTCCCCGGCGAGGATCACGGGTGGCGCGAAGACGCGGGCCAGCTCCAGTTCGGCGGAGCGACCGGGGCTGATCCGGAGCTGGGGAAGGTTGGGGCGGTTGACGGCTCCGGTGTGGAGGTCGATCACCACATCCGCCCGCTTCACCACCTCGTCGATGAGGACCTTGGCGAGTCGCGAGCCGAGCGAGCCGGTCGGGCTGCCGGGAAAGAGGCGGTTGAGGTCGCGGCGGTCCGGCATGTAGCGGGAACGCGTGACGAAGCCCGGACGGTTGACGATGGGGATGGCGAGCAGGGTGCCGGCCAGCCGCTTCAGGCGGCGCTCCCGGAGCAGGCGGCGGACGATTTCCGTGCCATTGGTCTCGTCGCCGTGGATCGCGGCGGTGACCAGGGTCACCGGGCCGGGTCGGCGCCCGTGGAGCACATGGACCGCCAGCCGTAGCGATTCCGAGGTCAGATAGGTGCCGACGTCGAGCTGGACGCGCTCACGGGTGCCGGGCGCGACCGAGACGTCACCAAGTTGAAAGGGTTCGGCCCTGGGGCTCTTTGCCATGGGCGAGATTGAAGATCGATCGGCTGAACATGAAACCCTAAAGATGCCCGGGCGGCGTTTGCTCTTCCTTGCTCGGCCCGCTCGGTCGGGCACCCGATCACGGATGAAGAAATCCGGGTCAGCCCTTGCCGCGGGTGCGCGTGGTGCCGGCCTGGGCCCGCTTTTCGATGAACTCGATGATCTTGCCGGCCACATCCTTGCCGGTCGCGTGTTCGATGCCTTCCAACCCCGGCGAGGAATTGACTTCCATGACCACCGGGCCGTGGTTGGAGCGCAGCAGGTCGACTCCGGCGACGTTCAGACCCATGACGCGGGCCGCGCGGACCGCCGTCGAGCGTTCTTCGGGGGTGATCTTGACCACCGTCGACGAGCCGCCGCGGTGGAGGTTGGAGCGGAACTCGCCCTCGGCCCCCTGACGCTTCATCGCGGCCACCACCTTGTCGCCGACCACGAAGCAGCGGATGTCCGATCCGCCGGCTTCGGCGATGAATTCCTGGGCGAGGATGTTGGCTTCGAGTCCGCGGAATGCCTCGATCACCGACTCGGCGGCCTTCTGGGTTTCCGCCAGCACGACGCCGACCCCCTGGGTGCCTTCGAGCAGCTTGATGACGATGGGCGCGCCGCCGCACAGCTTGATCAGGTGGCCGGTGGCCTTGGTGTCGTGCGCGAAGGCGGTCACCGGGAGTCCGATGCCCTTTCGTGCGAGGAGTTGCAGCGAGCGCAGCTTGTCGCGGGAACGGGAAATGGCGACCGACTCGTTGAGCGGGTAGGTTCCCATCATTTCGAACTGCCGGACCACGGCGGTGCCGTAAAAGGTGTGACTCGCGCCGATCCGCGGAATGATGGCGTCCACCGCCGAGATCTCCTCGTCCCCGAGGTAGATCCGCGGACGCATGGTGGTGATGTTCATGTGGCACCGGAGATAGTCGATGCGCCGGATGTCGTGGCCGCGTTCCTTGCCCGCCTCGAGCAGCCGGCGGGTCGAGTAGAGTTTGGCGTTGCGGGAAAGGACGGCGATGTTCATGGGAAAGCAGCTGGGCCCGGGATGTTCTCTCGCCGGGGAACGACGGCTAGGCCTGCGGGTCGGGCGCGTCAAGGGAAACCCCGGTGCCGGCCTGATGCACCGTGACCTGGGTGAATGGAATCACCCAGCCGTGTTCGTTGCAGACATCCACGCAGACCTTCTGAAGGAGTCGTCCGATGGCCTTGAAACGGTGGGCGACCTCTCCCGTGAAGTCCGCAAGGATCGCATAGTCGAGGGAGGAGGAACCCGCCGCCTCGAACTCGACGTTGAGATTCTGAACGGCCTCATGGCCGAATGCTTCAAGCAGGGTGGCTTCCAATCGTGCGGCGAGAACCCCCGGAACTTCCAGGGTGCTGATGGCCTGATGTCCGTAGTCGATGCCGAAGGTCGAGCTGACGCGGAAGCCGGTGGACAGGTTCTCCGGCGAGAGGGAGAGAAATTCGGACGTGGGATAGGTCTTGCGGCTGCCGCCAAGTCTCAGAACCGTGACCCTCTCGGGGGTCTGCTGGACGACCTTTCCGTAGGTCTCGTCGCCGAGGATGACCCAGTCGTTCTCCTTGGTGGGGAACCACGGCTCCTTGCGGTGGCAGGGCCGGGAGTGCAGCCCGTTGACGGTCCGGATCGGAAGCCGGAGAACGGCGCCTCCCAGGAGGGGGTTGGTGAAGCGGCAGTAGATGCCGAGCCTGTCGACCCGCCACGGGACGCCGTCGTAGACCAGTCGTTCGCCTTCCCGCACCGGTCCGAGATTGAGCATGGTGCGGACCTGATCGATGTAGGGCACGAGCGAGTTCCGCGAGGCGATGAGGAGCCCGGCGATGAGGATGGCCGTGACGGTGAGCAGCAACCAGTCGCCCCGGAGATAGAAGACGATCAGGGCGGCCCCGATGCCGGCAACGACCGCGGCGATCACCGCCACCAGGTCGACCAACCGCGCCGTCAGCCGTGTTTCGCCCTTGCGGTGAAAGGGGCTCATCCGCTTGAGCAAGCGGTAAAGACGGCGCACGAGGATCGAGGAGACGATGAATGCCCCGATGGCCATCAGCAGGTTCAGACCGCGGCTTTTCCAGAAGCGGGAGATGGCGTTGGAAATCGATTCGAGCACGGAGGGGGCCTGCCGGTCGCGCTCGGCAAGCTTGGCCTCGATCACGGCGATCCGGCCTGCCGCCTCGTCAAGGCGTTCCTGCCACAGGGACCGGGTGCTCTTGATTTGCCCGACGATCGCCTCGTCAAGATCCTCGCGCTTCAGCAACTCATCGAGTCGCCGGACGGCGGAGTCGGCCAGGTCACGACGGCTGGTCGCGGTGGCAAGGCCGTCGCGGAGTTCCTCCATCTCGCGGGGTGCCGAAGTGGCGTCGCGCAGTTCTTCCAAGACCGGCTTGAGGATCTCCTGGAACTCCTGGTTGAAGCTCGTGCTGCCGGTCTGGTCCTCGAAATAGGCATCTTCATCCACGCCTGATGCGATCGTCCGGAAGTTGTTCCGAAGTTCGTCCATGCGCTGACGAACCGAGGCGATCTCCGCCTCGATCTTTTCCCGCTCGACGTCACTGGCGGTGTCTTCCAGGCGCTGGCGAAGGTCATCCAGCGTGGCCTGCTCCCTCTTGAGCAGGGGAATGGTGGACTGCAGCGCTTCGAGCGTCTTGTCCGGCGGCGAGGTGGCCTCTTCCTGGCCCCGGAGCAGAGCCAAGGGCGCCAGCAGCGCGAGCAGAAGCGTGAAAAACAGACCTGGGGTTCTCCGGCGCATCATCGGTTCCAACACTATGACGCTCGATCCACGAGTCTGTCTAGCAGACTTCTCCGGCACCTTGCCGGCGTTCGATCCGCATGGTTCAGATGGCCTGGATGACGTCCTCCCGCGGGAAGCGCGCCTTGGGGCGGGCCGCGTGATGGTCGTCCTCCGTCCGGTAGCCCACCGCACAGGCGACGCAGGTCGCGTAGCCACTGCCGGTGAGGGCCAGGATGTTGTCGTAGCTCGCAGGGTCGAGACCTTCCAGGGGGCAGGTGTCGATCCCGAGCACGGCCGCCGAGGTCATGAACTGCCCGAGCGCAAGGTAGGTCTGCCGGACGTTCCATGAGTGGCGCTCCTCCACCGTCATGTTGTTGGCAAACCCGTCGATGACTTTGCGGAGTCCCTCGAAGGTGGCGGGGTCCTGTCCCTGGACCTCGGCCAGCCGGTCGAGCCAGCGGGCGGTGTCTTCGGGGGTGAGGTCGTCCCGCGAGGTGAAGACCACCAGCTTGTCGGCATCGGTGACCTGCGACTGGCCCCAGGAGACCTTCCGGAGTTCGGCGCGCAGCGCCGGGTCCTCGACCACGACGAAGCGCCAGGGCTGGAGTCCGAACGAGGAGGGAGCGAGAACCAGAGAGTCGAGCAGCGCCTCCCAGGTCTCGGCGGGGATCGTCTTGGCGGGGTCGAAGGCCTTGGTCGCGTAGCGGAAGTTGAGGGCGGAAAGGAGTTTGGATGGATCCATGCGCAGCGTGCTTTCCCGGTAGTCTGGCGGGGAGTCCGGGTGGCGCAAGTGTCAACCCGGGCCGGCCTTTCGCAGGGGTGCGGGAATCAGCGGGCCGGGAGCGGAGGGAGCCGTGGGGGACCTACTGCGCGTCGAGCGATAGCGGCAGCGAGGCCGAGGGGAAGTCCTTCAGCGAGATGGCGAGGACGACGCCGTACTCGTTCTCGATCCGGTTGTCCCGGGTGGTGAAGCCGAGTGATCCCACCCAGTGGTTGAAGTCGCGGTTGATCGTGTACTGCTGGAGTTCGAGCGTGCCGTCGTCGAGTTCCCAGACGTGGGTGGCGCCGATGCCCCACTTGTCGTTGAGGCGCAGGTATCCCCGCAGGTCGAGGCGCGTGGAATCGAGCAGGATGGGGTGGTTGTTGAGATACTGGGCACCGATCGAGAATTCGAGATTCTCGTTGGGCATGAAACGGAGGCGGGCGATCGCCTCCGAGAAGCCGGAGCCGTCACTGATGACCGGGATCTGTGTTTCGAGCTGCACGGAGAGCCAGGGCAGCGGGTTCCAGAGAAGATCGTTGTAGAGGTTCGAAAACGACCGGGAGAGTTCGGGATCCTCGAAGAAGGTGTCGATGTAGGTATCGAGGTAAAGCCACTCGAAGCTCTGCCCATCGCGACGGGTGATGAGCCGGTTGCGCATCCCCATGCGGAGGATCGACCAGTCGCGTAGCGAGTCGATGGCGGTGAAGCGGTTGGGGGCGAGGGTCCGCGGCCGCGTGGAGAAATACTCCCGGTCGATGGCGGGAAACAGCGGGTCGAGGTCGTCGGTGCTGAGGAACGAGTAGCGCAGGTAGGGCTGGAACACGTGCATCAGGCCGTCGATGCCCCAGTCCCGATCGCGGTAATCCCCGAGATCCCGGGTGAACTTCACCGAAGCCTCGGCTCCGGCGTAGAGGTGGGTGCGGTTGAGCGAGGAGGCCGGACCGTTGACCGACATGTATCGGCTGTAGCCCAGCCCTGCCTCCGGGGTGAAGTTGAGCCATCCGCCGAGCTTCATCGGCAGCGAGACCTCCTGGTAGGTGTGGAAGCGGGTGTATCCCGGGTCGTAGAGCTGGGCATTCAGCGACGGGATGGCCGGGCTGCCGGGAGGCAGGCTGCGGATGAGTTGGAGAATCTGCCGTTCATAGGGAGGCAGCTGGCTGAAAAGGACCGGGATTCGCGGATTGCCCGGTGGCAGGGCGTTGATCGCCTGGATGATCGAGTTCGTCGGTCCTCCGATCTTTTCATTCAGAAAGCCGAAGGTCGTCTGGCCCTCGTGGAGGATGGAGGTGCCGAAAATGGGCCGCCGCGATTGCTCGAAGGAAAGCTCGAGCCGCGAGTCGGAACGGTAGAAATCGTTGGGACGGACGCGGGCGACGACGCCCAGCAGCGACTGGTCGCCATGCCGGAAAAGGCCGAAGGTGTTGTCCGGCGCAGGATCGATCCGGAACTCGCGCGGATCGAAGTCTTCGAGGTAGTAGTTGTCGCTCAGTGCCGTGATGTTGCTGTCGAAACGCCAGCGCTCGCCTCCTTCCATCGGCAGGGGCACCCGGTAGCGGAGCTGCGCCTTCCAGCGGTCCTCGTTGACGGTCGGCCGGGGCAGCCCGGTGCGGCTGATCGTCGGATCGAGGTCATTCGCATAGTAGAGCGAAAGTCCGGTGAGGGCCTCGTTGTCCTCGACACGGCGGTCGAGGAGGTCGAGGCCCCCCGCGACGCCCCGTCTCGAGCGGAGGTCGAATCGCCAGCGGGACAGGAGCCAAGCGTCGTCTGCGGCGACCCCGTCGCCCTGGCCGAGCATGATCCCGTAGCTGTTCAGGAGGTAGACGCCCCAGTTGGTGCGGGCGCCGGGAATGAAGTGATAGCCGAGGTCGCCATCCAGCGGCTGTGCCAGGTAGGGCAGCCAGAAGATCGGGGTGTCGCCGGCATAGAGTTTCAGGTTCTTGAAGGTGACCCGGTCTTCCGGATAGACGGTGGTCTCGTCGGCGCGCACCCAGAAGCCGGGATCCTCGACGTCGTGGGTGGTGATGCCGGCATCGCGGCCGACGAAGACCTGCTTGCCGTTCCGCTCCTCGACGGTGAAACCGTCCGCCTCGAGCAGCAGCGGGTCGACGCCGGTCCGGAGATTCGAGGCGTCGATCTTCTGCTCCTCCATCAGGTAGACGACCCGCTGACCTCTCTGAAGGGTCTGGCCCTGATAGATGCTGACGTTTCCGGTGAGCGTCACCGTCTTCGCCGCGTCATCGAGCACGCCGCGGTCGGCGAAGACCTCGACGCCGGTTTCGGTCCGCAGCTTCACGTTGCCTTCGACCTCAAGCCGCTTGTCCTTGCCGAGGTAGCGCCCGCGGTTGGCCTGGAGCTCCATGCCGGTATCGGTGGTCGCACTGACCGCGCCGCGCGAGGTGAGCGTCTGTGTCTCCTTCTTGTAATCGGCCCCGCCCGAGAAGCTCAGGGATACGGACTCCGGTTCGGCCGGCGCGAGTTCTTCGGCGTCGATGAGGTCGGCCTCGGTTGGCAGGGGGACGGGCTCGACCGGGGCGATGGGTGCGGGCTCCTGGGCGAACAGCGGAAGGAGAAGAATCAGGGAGACCGGGACGAACCTCATCGGGACTGGATCTCAGGGATTGGCGGCGGCCAAGTAAAGTTGGAAAGCGATTGCACTGCAACCGTGCCGGTTGATGCTTCGGCATGGACAAGCCACGGCGGACGGTTGGAATCGTGGGAGCTTCGGGTTTCATCGGGGGCGAAGTGGCCTCGGCCGCCTCCGCGTCGGGCTGGCGGGTGGTCGGCTTCAGTCGCCGCGAGCGCCGTGCGGGAGGGGCCGTCGACGAGTGGCGTCGCTGGCAGGATGTGCCGGATCTTTCCGGGCTGGACGCCGTGGTGAACCTGGCCGGCGAACCGGTCGACCAACGCTGGACGGCGGCGGTGCGGGAGCGGCTGCGCGAGAGCCGGGTGGGGGTCACGCGGGCCCTCCTCCGGGGGATGGAAGGGCATCGCCCGGCTGTCCTGGTGAATGGATCCGCGGTGGGAATCTACGGTGACCGGGGAGAGGAGCCCTTGAACGAGAAGGCGGAACCCGGGGAGGGGTTTCTCGCCGAACTCTGCCGCGAGTGGGAAGCGGCGGCGGACGAGGCTCCGGAAGGGGTGCGGGTGGCGAAGATCCGGACCGGCATCGTCCTCGGATCCGGTGGTGCGGCCTGGGGAAAGATGCGCAAGGTCTTCAAGCTCGGTCTGGGAGGCCGGTTTGGCGACGGGCGGCAGTGGATGCCGTGGATCCACGAGGCGGATCTGGCCGGCGGGATCGTGCATGTGCTGGACTGTGGGGAACTGAGTGGTGCGGTGAACGGTGCCGCCCCCGAGTCCGAGAGGAATGCGGACTTCACCCGCAAGCTCGCGGCAAGGCTGAAGCGGCCGGCGTTCTTCCATGCTCCCGAGTGGGCTCTGAGGGTCGGTCTGGGCGAATTTTCCGGCGCCCTGCTGGCAAGCCAGCGGGTGATGCCCGAGGCCTTGCTCCAGAGCGGTTACCGCTTCCGCTTCCCGAGGCTCGAGGATGCGCTAGAAGAGCTGCTTTGAACGGAATTGCACTTGTCGCCGGGGAGGTGGCGGGCTTGGGTTTGGCACTCCGATGGCAACACCCCAGAACAAGATCGCCCTGGTCTTCGATTACGACCAGACGCTGAGTCCCCGCTACATGCAGGACGACGTGGTGTTTCCCGAGTTCGGGATCGACCCCGGGCAGTTCTGGAGCAAGTGCAACTCGTTGGTCGCCGACTCGCAGTGGGATGGCGAGCTGGCCTACCTCAAGTGCCTGCTCGACTACCTCGAGATGGACCGCGTCACCAACGAGCGGCTGCGGGAACTCGGCAAGGGCCTGCGCTTTTTCCCTGGGGTTCCCGAGATCTTCGACGACCTCTCGGGCACGATCCTTTCCCCGGACCACGAGGCGGCCGGCATCGAAATCGAGTTCTACATCATCTCCTCGGGCCTGAAGGAACTGCTCGAGGGATCGCGGCTCCGCAACAAGGTGAAGGCGATCTTCGGCTGCGAGTTCGGCGTCGACGATGCCGGGAACATCTCGTTCCCGAAGCGGGCGATCTCGCACACCACCAAGACGCAGTTCCTTTTCCGCATCAACAAGGGGATGCTGGAGTATTCGCAGGACGTGAACGACCACATGCCGCCGGAGCTGCGGCCGGTTCCCTTCGAGAACATGGTCTATGTCGGCGACGGCCCGACCGACGTGCCCTGCTTCACGGTCATTTCACGGAATGGCGGGCACGGCATCGCGGTCTACAATCCGGATGACGAGAGCGGGCGCAGCTTCCGCAAGTGCTTCCAGCTCTGTGCCCACGCCAACCGGGTGAAGCACATCGCCCCGGCCGACTACCGGCAGGGAAGCCACCTGTGGTTGCTGCTCAGCGAAATGGTCCGCGAGATCGCCGACCGCATCCTGCGCAATCGTCGCGAAGAGACGGATCGCGGCACGGTTTCGGCTCCGACCTTCTGATTCATGCCAGAGAAGAAGCACTTCCATTTCGTCGGGGTCTGCGGAACGGCCATGGGCTCGGTGGCCGCGGCCATGATGCGCAAGGGATTCACCGTCACCGGCTCCGACGCCAACGTGTATCCGCCGATGTCCGACTTCCTTCGCGACGAGGGGGTCGAAGTGGTCGAGGGCTACCGTGGCTCCAACATCCCGGAGGGTGCCGATGCGATCGTGATCGGCAATGCGATCAGCCGTGGCAACGACGAGGCCGAGGAGGCGCTCGACCGCCGCCTGCTCTACGTCTCGCTGCCCGAGGTGATGAAGGAGTATTTCCTGCGGGGAAAACGCAACCTGGTGGTCGCCGGAACCCACGGCAAGACGACGACCAGCTCGCTGCTGGCCTGGCTGCTGCTGTCGGCGGGGCGGGATCCCGGCTGGATGATCGGCGGGCTGCCCCGCAACCTCGGACGCGGTGCCCATTTCCCCGACTCGGAGTTCAACGTTCTGGAGGGCGACGAGTACGACACCGCCTTTTTCGACAAGCGCTCCAAGTTCCTCCACTACCTGCCGGAGGTCGCGGTGATCAACAACATCGAGTTCGACCACGCCGATATCTACGACAACCTCGACCAGATCAAGCTGAGCTTCGAGCGCCTGCTGCGGGTGGTGCCCCGGAACGGACTGGCGGTGGTCAATGGCGACGACCCGAACTGCCTCGATGTCGCCGGAGGTGCGCCGTGTCCGGTCACCAAGGTCGGCTTCGGATCGAATTGCGACGTCCGCATCGAGTCGGTGGAATACACCCCGGGGGGCAGCGCGTTCGATCTGGGAGCGACGAGATTCTCGGTGGCCATGCCCGGGGAGTTCAATGTCCGCAATGCGGCGATGGCGGCCACGGCCGCGCGGCACGCCGGACTCTCGGACGAGGAGATCCGGGAGGGTCTGGCGTCGTTCCAGGGCATCGCCCGGCGCCAGGAGCTCCGCGGCGTGGCCGGCGGTGTGAAGGTGATCGACGACTTCGCGCACCACCCGACGGCGATCCGCCAGGCGGTCGAGGCGCTGCGTCAGCAGCACCCGGAGGGCCGCCTGTGGGTGCTCTTCGAGCCGCGCTCCAACACCACCAAGCGGAAGATCTTTCAGAACGAACTGGCCGAGTGTCTGGCCGGAGCGGATGTGGCGGTCATCGCGGCCCTGCCCGATCCTGAAAAGGTGCCGCCGGAGGACCGGCTCGATCCGGCCGCGGTGGCGGCGAATGTGCCGGGCGGCAAGGGCAGGTACATTCCCGGAGTCGAGGCGATTGTCGAGGCGGTGGCCGCCGAAACGGTGGCCGGGGACGTGGTGGCGGTGCTCAGCAACGGGGGCTTCGGCGGCATCCACCAACTCCTGCTCGAGGCCCTCGCCGATTGAGGCGGGATTCCCGCGGGAGCGTCAGCCTCCCGAGAGCCGGTGGTTGAGTTGGATCGAGCGCCGCAGCGCCTCCATCACGTCGACCATGGACGACCAGTCCCGGGTGGCGTCGCGGCACACCGGATTGGTCTTGATCGTGCGGCTCACGTGCCGGCCGATTTCGCCGTAGAGCTGCTGCATCTCGGTCTCCATCAGGCCGATCTCCGCCTTGAATGACGAGATTTTCTGGTTCGCCTCGCCAATCATCTGGAATGCCTCGGCGGCGTCCGTCCGGTGCCTGGTGCGTTCCTCGTCGAGCTTGGTGTCGAGCTTGTCGATCTTCGCGTTCTGCCGCGCGATTTCTCCGGCGATCTCGGTCCGTTCGGCCTTCAGGGCATCGAACTGGCCGCGCAGTTCGGTCATTCGCTTGCGGGAGGCTTCCTCGGTTGCCGGATCGTCGCGCTTCTCGGCCCGCAGGACCTCGAGCTTGGTCTTGATGCCGTCGTAAAGCCGCCGGATGTCGCGGGCTCGGCGCACGATGTCGTCGCGCTTCCTCGCCAGTTGGTCCAGCTCCGCGAGGATGCGGGAGCGCTCCTCTTCGAGATCCTCGGTCATCTCCGATTTGGCTCCCAGCAGTTCCGCCCGCTGCTCGTGGGCTTGCGTGAGCAGGTCCTCGGCCTCGTGAAGCTTCTCCTTCAGTTCGTCGCGCTTCACGTGCAACCGCCGCAGGTTCCAGTACTCGATGCCGAGTTCCTCGACCGATTCCACCCGCTCCCAGATTCGTTCGCCGAGCAGCTGTTCGGCCTCGCGGAGCAGGTGGGTTTCACTCGCCGCTTCGGCGCGCCGCCGCTGCTTCCGGCTGATGCCGAAAGCCAGCGCGACGCGGGCGATGAAATACTGTGCGGTGGTCATGAAAGATCGTCTCAGCGACCGAGAATCCTCTTCAGATTGTCGATAACTGTCGGATCTTCAAGCGTTGTTGTGTTCCCGGTGACATTTCCGGTGGCGACCAGCTCCTTGAGCAGGCGGCGCATGATCTTGCCGGAGCGGGTCTTCGGCAGGGCGGGGGTGAAGTGCAGGTCATCCGGCTTGGCGATGGCCCCGATGAGCTTGCCGACATGATTCCGCAGCTCCTTGAGCAGCGCATCGTCGCCCGTCTTGCCTCCTTTGAGGCTGACGAAGGCGACCACGGCCTGGCCCTTGAGGTCATCGGGACGACCGATCACGGCCGCCTCGGCGACGGCCTCGTGGGCCACCAGCGCGCCCTCGATCTCGGCGGTGCCGAGACGGTGGCCGGAGACGTTCAGGACGTCGTCCATCCGCCCGGTGATCCAGAAATTGCCCTGCTTGTCGCGCCGGGCACCATCGCCGGCGGTGTAGAGCCCCTTGAAGTCGCCCCAGTAGGTTTTCTTGTAGCGCGGCTTGTCGTTGTAGATCGTCCGCAGCATCGACGGCCACGGCTTGCGCAGGACCAGCCGACCGGATTCGTCCGGTTTGCACTCCTCGCCGGTCTCGTCGACGATCGCCGCGTCGACCCCGAAGAAGGGCAGGGTGGCGGTGCCGGGAATGGTCGGCGTGCAGCCGGGAAGGGGTGAAATCAAAATCGAGCCGGTCTCGGTCTGCCACCAGGTGTCGACGATCGGGGCCTTGCCGCCGCCGATGTGTTCGCGGTACCAGAGCCAGACGTCGGGGTTGATCGGCTCGCCCACCGAGCCGAGCAGCCGGATGGAGGAAAGATCGTAGGGCTTGATGAATTCCTCCCCGGCACGGATGAAGGCGCGGATCGCCGTCGGTGCGGTGTAGAAGATGGTCACGCCGAGGTCCTCGCAGATCCGCCAGAAGCGGCTGAAGTCGGGCTGGTTCGGCGCCCCCTCGTACATCACCTGGGTCACCCCGTTGGCCATCGGGCCGTAGACGATGTAGGAGTGGCCGGTGATCCAGCCGACGTCCGCCGTGCACCAGTAGACGTCGTCATCCTTCATGTCGAAGATGTACTTGCAGGAGATGTAGGTCCCCATCAGGTAGCCGGCGGAGGTGTGGAGAATGCCCTTGGGTTTTCCGGTCGAGCCCGAGGTGTAGAGGATGAACAGCGGGTGCTCGCTATCGAAGGCCTTGGCCTTGTGGGTGCCGGGGACCTTGGCGCATTCCTCGTTCCACCACAGGTCGCGGCCGCGCTTCATGGTCACGTCCTGCCCGGTGCGCTTGGCGACGATCACCTTCTTCACCCCCTTGTACTTCTCGAGGGCGGCATCGACGTTGTCCTTGAGCGGCACCACCTTGCCGCGGCGCCAGCCGCCGTCGGCGGTGATCACCGTGGTCGCCCCCGAGTCCTCGAGGCGGTCGACGATCGCATCGACGGCGAAGCCGCCGAAGATGACCGAGTGCACCGCGCCGATCCGGGCGCAGGCGAGCATCGCGATGGCCGCTTCGGGAATCATCGGCATGTAGATGATCACGCGATCCTTCGACTTCACGCCGTTGGCCTCGAGCACGTTGGCGAACTTGCAGACCTCGCGCTTGAGTTGCGCGTAGGTGAGCACCGTGCGATCGCCGGGCTCGCCTTCGAAGATGATGGCAGCCTTGTTCTTGCGCGGGCCGTCGGCGTGGCGGTCGACGCAGTTTTCGCAGACGTTGATCTTGCCGCCGACGAACCACTCGGCGAAGGGCGCCTTCCAGTCGAGCACCTTGCTCCACTTCTTCTGCCAGGTGAGGTCCTTGGCCTCGCGGGCCCAGAACTTCGAGGGCGAGTCGATCGACTCCTTCCACATGCGCTTGTACTGCGCCATGCTGGAAATGCGGGTGGTCTTGGCGAACTTCTTGTCCGGTTTGAAGACCTGGGCTTCGGGTGACTTGCTCTTGCGTTTGGTGCTCATGGGTAGCGGGAGATTTCAGGCGAGAGCCTAGGGAGAATGGCACCGCGGCTTCGACCCAATTCTTGCGGCATTCGTTGCGAATCCTCCGCTTTATTTGCTTTCGACCGGTGCGGGCATCCGTCCGACCCCGTGTCGGCGATCGCTTCAAAGCATGTCGCGGAGCCACTCGATCGCCGCCTCACGGTCCGCCAGCCGACCCTCGAGTTGCTCGGTCTGGACCCCCTCGAGCAGCTCCTTGAATCGCGGACCGGGCTCGAGCCCGAGGGCGATGAGGTCCTTGCCGGTCACCAGCGGCGGTGGCACCAGCGGCTCGCGGGCGAATTCGTCGCGCTTGGCCAGCAGGAACTCGTAGTTGTCGGTGAAGCCGTTCGACGACGCGCAATCGACCCGGTGCAGCTCGAGTTCGCGGGGGAATGTGGGGGCATCCATGAAGCGCTTGAGCTTGGCCACCCGCATCTCCTGCACGTGCATGAAGCGCATGTGCCGCGAGACCATGAAGGCCACCTCCTCGATCACCTTGTTGGGATACTTCAGGCGCCGGAGGATTTCCGCGGCCATCTTCGCGCCGAGCGCATCGTGGCCGTTGAAGCGGATCCGGCCGGCCTCCTCGTCCCAGGTGCGGGTCGGCGGCTTGCCGATGTCGTGCAGCAGCACCGCGAGGCAGAGTTCCAGCGGCGCCCCGGTCCCGAGCAGGTCGAGCATGATCCGGGTGTGCGTGTAAACGTCGCCCTCGGGATGCCACTCGGGCGGTTGGTCGCAGCCGATCATCGCGAGTGCCTCGGGCAGGAAATGCGCGAGCAGCCCGGAGTGCACCAGCAGGTCGAGTCCGTGCGCCCGGCGGGGCGAGGTGATCAGCTTGGAAAACTCGTCGCGGATGCGCTCGGGGGCGATCCGGGTCAGGCCACCGGCGTGGTCGCGGATCGCCTGCCAGGTGGCAGGCTCGATCTCGAAATCGAGCGTGGTCGCGAAACGCACCGCCCGCAGCAGGCGCAGCGAGTCTTCGGCGAAGCGGGCCGCCGGATCGCCGATGGAGCGAAGCCGGCGGGCATCGAGATCGGTGCGTCCGCCGACGTGGTCGATGATTTCGCCGGTCGACGGATCCTCAAAGAGGCCATTGATCGTGAAATCGCGACGCTGCGCATCCTCCTCGGCGGTCGAGAACTCGACCGACTCCGGTCGACGCCCGTCGCGGTAGGATCCATCGGTGCGGAACGTGGCGATTTCCACGGGATGGTCGTGGTGCCGGACGATGATCACGCCAAAGTGTGCTCCCACTTCGTTGCCTCCTGGGAAGATCCCGAGGATTTCCCGCGGCGTGGCCGAGGTGGCGATGTCGTAGTCCTTCGGTTCGTGCCCGAGCAATCCGTCGCGGACGCAGCCACCCGCAAACAAGGCCCGGTGACCGGCCGCCGAAAGGCGGGCGGCCAGGTCGCAGGCGGCATCGCGGGCAGTCACGGGGCGAAGCTGCGCTCCGAAGTGCCAAGTGAGAAGTTCCAAGTTCCAAAGGATCAGCGCCTGCGGCGACGAAGGTCGGCGTCCCTGCTTCAGCGGTTCGGCGTTCGGCAGGATGCCGAACGAAGCCGGCGGGACGCCGGCGCTCCCCTTGGAACTTGGAACTTTTCACTTGGCACTTCGAGACCGCCTCACCCTGCGCCCTCGCCCCCGCAGAAGTTTCGGATTTCCGAAATGCCTGAGTTGGGTTTCACTGGGCGGGTGATCTACCCTCCGCTCGATCATCCGGTGTGGCTGCTGGCGGCATTTCTCGTCGGCGCATGCATCGGTTCGTTTCTCAACGTCGTGATCTACCGGTTGCCGCTCGGGCTCTCGGTGAACGACCCCAAGCGCTCGTTTTGTCCCGGTTGCAAGGCCGAGATTCCGCTCCGCCTCAACATCCCGCTGGTCAGCTGGTTGTGGTTGCGGGGGAAGTGCCGGTCCTGCGGGACAAGGATTTCCGCCCGCTATTTTGCCGTCGAGCTGCTCACCGCGCTGCTTTTCACCGCGGTGTTGTGGGTGATGGCCGACCGGCTCGGCGGAGCGCGGTTCCAGCCCGCGCATCTCGCGGTGATCCCGTTGTGGTTCCTGATCGCCTCGTTCGTGGCGATCGCCTTCATCGATGCCGAGCACCTCGTGATTCCGCTCGAGCTGACCATCAGCGGCACGGTTGCCGGCTTCATCGGGGCGCTGCTTTGTCCACAACTCCCCGATCTCATCGGTTGGCGCTCGATGGAACCCGGATGGCTGGACGGGCTGATCCAGTCCGGCCTCGGCTTCTTGATCGGCTTCTTCGGCCTGTGGATCGTCGTTCTCCTCGGCAAGCTCGCCTTCGGCCGGGTCGAATGGGCGCACGACGAGCCGGTCGAGTGGTTTCTGGAAGAGCCGAGCAACGAGGAGGACCCGATTCATTTCCAGATGGGGGAGGACAGGCTCGCCTGGTGGGACATCTTCTACCGAAAGAGCGACCGTCTCATCATCGAGGCCGAAACGCTCGAAGTCGACGGCGAGTGGATCGAGGGCGGCACGCTCAAGCTGCACGAGGAAGGCCTGATCCTGCCGGACGGGCGGGAGATCAAGCTCGAGGATCTCAAGGCCCTGCGTGGCACCGCGAAGAAGGCGGTGGTTCCCCGTGAGGCGATGGGCATGGGCGACGTGCACCTGATGGGCGTGATCGGTGCCTTCTTCGGTCCTTTCGGGGTGTTTTTCTCGCTGCTGGCCGGCTCGCTCTACGCGATTGCCGCCGCCATCCTCGGACGCATCGGTTTCGGCATGCGCCTGCCCTTCGGTCCCTTCCTCGTCCTCGGGGCGCTCACCTGGTTCTTCGGGGGCTGGAAGCTGGCCGAGTGGTACGTGGCGAGCTTGAGGTGAGAGTTCTTTGCCGTTGGATGCGTAAGGCGAGAACGATGAAGGCGATCAGTTCGGCAATCATGGTCCTTGCGGCTGCCGTCCTGTGGCATGGGACCGCGACGGCGCCGGACTATGAATATTTGCACAAACCGGTGGCGGCGCTGGCGCTGGTGATCGGCGGCACCAGCTTCATTGCCTGGCTGATCCTGATGCGCTCCGGGGATTAGTCCGGCCTTGTGATGTCGATGCGTCTGGAAATGAAACGGTTCACGAGTCTCTGGATCGTCGCCTTGGGAATGCTCGGCATGACCGCGGCAGCCGGCGAAGTGCCCACCATCCTCGCGATCGGCGATTCGATCACGCAGGGCGGGAAGGGTTTTCCGTCTTACCGGCAGTTTCTCGGCCCCGAATTGCGCAAGCGGGGCCTGGCCGTCGAGTTCATCGGGCCGGAGAAGGATGCCCATTCCCGCCACGCGGGATACGGCGGCAGGAACACCGAGTGGCTGCTCGGGGCCTCGAGGAAGATCTACCGCGAGTACCCGGCCGACATCGTGCTGATCCACTCGGGTCACAACTCTTTCAGCAAGGACCGGCCGGTTCCCGGAATCGTGCGCGACACGGCGGCGATGATCGGGGTTTTCCGGGAGATCAACCCCGGGGTCACGGTGCTGCTGGCGCAGGTGATTCCCTCGGGCAAGCTGCCGAAGTATTCTTACATTCCGGAGCTGAACCGGGAGCTGGGTCGGCTTGCCGGGCTCCTGCGTGAGGAGAATTCGAAGGTGATTCTGGTCGACCAGGCGGACGGGTTCGACTGGCGGACCGACACCCTGGCCGACAAGGTGCATCCGAATGTGGAGGGCGCGAGGAAGATGGCGATGAAGTGGCTGGAAGCGCTGCTGCCGCTGTTCGGGGAAGCCGATGTGCCCTTGCCGGATTGAGCCCGGCTTGCTTGGCTCCCCGGGGACGTTCCCAAACCACGAACTGGAAGACCCATGTCCAAGCTGACCATCGTTGCAAGAATCACGGCCAAGCCCGGCAAGGTCGGGCTGGTAAAGGAAGAACTCATGAAGCTCGTGCCGGCCACCCGGGCCGAGGCGGGATGCCTCAACTACGACCTCCACCAGGACCAGGGCGAGCCGGCGCATTTCCTGTTCTACGAGAATTGGGAGACGCGGGACCACTGGCTGGCGCACATGGAGGCGCCGCACATCCGGGAGTTCCAGGCGAAGGCGGATGAGATGGTGGCGGATGTGGCGGTTTACGAGATGGATCCAATCGGCTGAATGTTCCCGGCGACCGCGACTTTTCCGGCGTGGTCGGGTTCGTTCCGCCATGTCCCGTCTTCGTGCAACCGGCCTCGCCTGCCTTGTCGTGGCGTGGGGTTCGGTCCGCGCCGACAACGTGCTGCTTATCATCGCCGACGACCTCGGCACCGACAGCCTGTCCGGCTTCAACGTGAATCCGACCGCCTCCTTTCCTCCGACCCCGACCATCGACGGGCTTCGGGCGCAAGGTCTCGCCTTCGGGCGCTTCTACGCCTACCCGACCTGTTCTCCGACACGTGCCTCGATCATGACCGGCCGGCATGCCTTCCGTACCGGCGTGCTCGCGCCGGAGATCAACCAACTCCAGCCCAACGACTTCACCCTTCCGGAGGCCCTGGTCGCCTCGGGCGTGATCGGCGACCGGCTGGCGTGCATCGGCAAATGGCACCTCGGCAACGACGCGGACTCGCCGAACGAGATCGGCGGCTGGCCCCATTTCGTCGGCACGCTCGGAGGGGCGCTCCTGGATTATGACAGCTTCGACAAGGTGGTCGATGGCGTGACGGTCCCCAACTCTGCGTATGCGACCACCGAGAACGTCAACGACGCCGTGGCATGGATCGACGCCCGCGGCACCGAGTCGTGGTTCCTGTGGCTGGCCTTCAACGCCCCCCACACCCCGCTGCACCGTCCTCCGAACGACCTTCACGACTACGACTCGATTTCCGACGACGGGGCTCCTGGCTCGCGGGACCACTACGAGGCAATGGTGCAGGCGATGGACACGGAGATCGGCCGCCTGCTCGGGGCGGTCGACCTCGCGGAAACGACGGTCATCTTCATGGGCGACAACGGGACTTCGGGCAGGGTGATCCAGCCGCCCTTTGCCAGCGACCATGCCAAGGGCTCGCTCTACGAGGGCGGCATCCGCGTGCCGATGGTGATCGCGGGAGCCGCAGTGGATCCTTCACTCGCGGGCACGGCCTACGACGGGATCATCCATGCCTGCGACCTCTATGCGACCATTCTCGAACTCTTCGGCGTGGTGGCCGCGGATGTGGTGCCGCAGGAACTCGTCCTCGACTCCCGCTCGTTCGCCCCGCTTCTGGATACGGGCGCCTATTCCCGCGATCCGGCCGATGTCATGGCCCTGACCCCTTCGTCAGCCGGCACTGCGGACGGGGACCGGACCATCGTGGGTCAGGAGTTCAAGTTCATCCTCCGGGAAGGCGGGGCCGGGGAGTTGTACCGGGTCGATGCGAATCCGCGGGAGGCGGTGAACTTTCTCGCTGGGACTCTCAACGCCAGCCAGCAGGCGGCCTACGATGACCTGACCGCGCGGCTCGCCGGGTATGCCAACCAACCCGAGGTGCACCGGATGCATTTCGACGGCGAGGGGGGTTTCAACCTGGAACTGGGATGGTTCGCCAACGCGTCGCTGACGCTGGAGCGGGGATTGAATCTTGTTGGGTGGGAAGCCGTGCCCGGCGCGGAGATCATCGACAACGGTGATCCCGTCATCATTCTCCGCGACCCGGCGCCTCCGGACGACCGGGCCTTCTACCGGGTCGTGGACGAGTGACGATGGGGGGCGCGTCTCAGGCTCACCCTGTGGTCTGGTAGGCACGTCGCTCGTGCTCGTCGCGGCGTTCGCCGGACCAGGAGGAGACGCGCTTGAGGTAGCCGATGATGCGGGTGGCGTGGTCGACGTTGCGGGAACCGCAGGCGGTGCAGTGGTCGCGGGTGAGCTTGTCGATGTGGCCGCAGTCGTTGCAGCAGGTCACCCGCACGTTGGTGCAGAAGTAATTGCAGCCGGTGCGGATGGCGGCGCGGATGAGTTTGGCGAAGCTCTCCTCGGTCGGGTAGCTCTCGAGGTTGAGGTGCAGCGCCGAACCGCCGTCGAGGTAGCGGGTGACACGCTCGCCGTGGAGGATGAGCTTGTCGAGGATGTGGATGTCGTCGCGCTCGACCGGATAGAAGTACGAGTTGTAGCAGGGACGGGGCACTTGGTAGCCCGCCTCGCGGTCCCAGCGGGCGAACTTGACGCCCAGGTTCTCGGCCGGGACGAACTCGGTGTTGAAGCGGGCACCGTATTCCTTCGTCGCCTCGCGGTTGAGTTCGTTGATCGTGCGGAGCTGGCCGGAGACCCACTCGATGTAGTCCTCGTTGTTCGAGGGATCGAGTCCGAGGAACTCGGCGGCCTCGACCAGGCCGTTGACGCCGATGGTGAGGTACTGCTTTTCGGGGACGATGCACTTTGCGGTGTAGATCGGCAGCAGTCCGGCGTCGTTGAATTCGGCCAGGATGGCGCGGCGGGCGACGAGGTAGCGGTGGAGGTCGCGGACTTGTTCGGCGAGGTCGCGGCGGTCCTGGATGAGGCGGTTGAAGTTGATCGTCATAACCTGCATCGAGCCGGTCATCACGCCACCCGCACCGAGCGAGAACGAGAAGTCGTTGTCCTCGTCGAGCGCGTTGCGCAGGCGGCAGCAGGACGACAGCGAGTCGACGCTGTCGCTGGTGTAGATGAAGAAGGAGTTCCCGGCGGCGAGCTGGAGGGAGAGCATTTCCGAGAACTCCTTGTCGCGGGGTTCCTCGCGGTCGTGGACCAGTGCGGCGGTGACCACGGGAAAGGTAAGCAGCGAGCGTTCCCGCTCGTGGTTGAACCACTCGAGGAAGAAGGCCTGCAGTCGGCTGACGCTTTTCCATGAAGGCCGGTCGCCGTCGGGAAACACGAAGTCGCCGAACATGCTGGTGAAGTAGTGCTCGTCGAAGACCGAGATGTTCCAGAACACGCTCTGGTAGCTGCGGGCGGCGGCGGGTTGGTTGAGGGCGTAGACGACGTGCTGGAGGTGGTTCTCGATCTCGAAGCGGTGGGTGGCGAGGTAGTCGGGGCCGTAGTCCTTGCGCGCGAAGTGGTCGAAGCAGTTGAGGAACTCGACCGTGGCGCAGGCACCGGCGAGGTTGGCGGAGATGGCGAAGACAAAGTTGATGAACGAGCCGCAGAACGAGGCGAGGTGCTTCGGGGCCTTGCTTTCACCGCCGAGCGGGACGCAGCCGTGCTGAAGCAGCGGGAACAGGCTGACCGACGCGCAGTAGGGCATGAAGGGAGCGGTCTCGTCGTGGGTGTAGATCTCGTGCTTGTCGAGCTGCTCGCGGTAGCGGTCGGCGGTGGCGTCGCCGAAGAGTTCGCGCAGCTTGCGATCCATCAGCTCGCGGTGGATGCGGATGTTGGACTGCTTGTGGATCTCGGCGGCGAGCACGGCGGCGTTCTTGCAGGAGACGTTGGCGTTCGCGTCAACGAGTGATCCGTCGGCGGAGTTGCCGGCCGAGATGTAGTGGTCGATGAAGTCGAGTTGGGTGGTCATGGAGAAGTTCAGAGTTCAGAGTTCAGGTGAAGATCGAGATGGAGATGGAGATGGAGAAGAGTCAGACAGGAGTGTCTGACTTCCCTTGGCCGGGATCAGGCGGCGAGTTCGAAGGCGGGGGCGGCGTGGCGCTGGAAGCGGTGGGTGAGGTCGCGGCCACTGCGCAGGTCGAGGAAGCGCTGGTTGGTGCCGGGCTGGTCGAGACCGCCACGGGCGGCGATGAAGGGGCCGAGCTTGAGATAGTCGAGATGAACGGCGATGCGGTCGTCGATTTCCTCGAGGCCGCTGTAGAGGCAGGTGGCGAGACCGCGGTCGCGGGCGAGTTTGAGGAGTTCGATCAGGGCGTCGGGCTGCCATTCGCCGCCAAGGAAGCACACGCATGAGGCGAGACCGGCGTAGCGGTCCAGAGCGGCGCCGAAGGAGGAGCGATCAAGCGGCTGGCCGAGGCTGGGATTTCGGAGGTCCGACGAGTGGCAGCCGGGGCAGCGCAGCGGGCAGCCGGAAACGGTGTAGATGAGCGAGACTTCGTCGGGGACTTCGAGGGTTCCGACCGTGTGGCAGACGTAGCGAAGTGAGGTTAACACAGCGCCCTGATACTGTGCATATCTTGCTTGCTGGCGCAAACATATTGTATGAAAAATTTCATCTCATACTACATATTGATTTTAGGGTGTGAAGCCGAAGGGGATGGCATCGGTCATTCCTGGGCTGAAGTGACTGAGTTTCAGCCAGCAAGCAGGCAGTGCCCGGGGAGGGCCAGGGAGGGAGCCCCAAAATGTTGGGGCCCTCGGGCCCCGGGGGAGCTGGGGCGGCCCCAGCGGACGGGCGGAACATTTGTCCGCCCGGCTTATTGGGGGCGGCACTTGTTTGGAGGGGTGCCTTCGTCGGAAGGTCTGAAGGTCTCAAAGTCGAAGGTCAGAACCAACCACGCGGGATGGACGCCCGCGAACTCTCGAAACAGAGGACTTTTGACCTTGGACCTTTCGACCTTCGACCGCGCCGACCTGGGGCACCTCGATTCGCGAAAACATGCTCCAGGAAGCGCCATACGGCGGGTCATTGGAGGTCCGGGAGCGGGCGCAGCGGGGGAGCGCCGTCGTCGGAGACGGACGGATCGGGTGCCGAGGGAGCGGGTGGCGGCGGATTTGAGCCCGGTGAAAAACCGGCGTCCGGGGTCCCGGCCTTGGGAAGGATCTGCCAGACCTCGACGCGTTGGTTTTTCACCGGCGTTTCGGCGCTGAAGCGGTCGGTCTGCCCCAGATAGACCGCCTGGACACGTTGACCGGGGCGCTTGATGGTATCGAGGATGCGCGCGACGGCGGTGGCGCGGTCGGATGAGAGCGTGCGGTTGTTGTCGACGTTGCCGGTTTCCGAGGCGTATCCGACGACGAAGAGCATGGCGTTCTCGGGGGCCTCGCCGGGCAGCAGGCGGAGGCGGGATTCGAGATCCGCGCGGACCTCGGACGAGCCGGTGGCGAACTCACAGGTGTCGAGCACTTCGGAGCGCAGTTCGGCACCAAAGCGGCTGTAGGCGGCGGCGAGTTCCTGTTCGGACGACCCCTCGAGTTTTCGCAGGGCCTTGAAGAGGGCGACGGCTTCCTTGATGAGTTCGTTCTCCGAGGCGGCGAAGAGGTTGGTCTTGCGAAGCTGCTCTTCCAGTTCGGCGACGCGCGCCTCGAGTTCGTTGCGGCGGAGGGTGACCTCGGCGAGCTGGGCGCGCAGCTCGCCCGGCTCGGTCTGGAGGCGGGCGATCTCCTCGTTGAGGGCGCTGATGGTGGCATTCGCGCGATCGAGCTCGCCCTTGATGGTGGTGGCCATCGAGGCATCGACCATGGCGGCACGGAGCTCGGCGTTGGTCTGATTGAGGAGTTCGCGCAGGCGTTTTTGTTCCTTGAGGGCCGAGATGGATTCGCTGCGCAGTTCGTCGAGTTCCATTTCCTTGCGGTTGAGCAGGTCCTGGAAGCTGGTGGCCAAGGAGGCGAGGGTGGCGGCATCCTCGGTCAGTCGCTCGGCCACTTCCTCGGTGGTTTCCACGCCGGTGGTTCCGGGCAGTGGTTCCAGGCCAAGGGCGAGGCGCTCGCGGTTGAGCTGGGCCTGTCGGGTCTTGATGTCGGCTTGGAGTGACTGAATGGCCAGACTGTCTTCTTTTCCTCCTCCGCCGGGCCGATTGAAGAGGTTCTGGAAAATGATGATGCCGAGCAGCACGACGATGATGAAGCCGATCGTCAGCACCACGGGTGAGACCGGTGGCTTGGCTGCTGGCGTTTCCCCGGCCGGTGCCTCGGGAGGCGTCTCGGGAGGCGTCTCGGGAGCGTCGGTGTCTCGCGTTGTTTCGTCGTTCATGGGTTCAGAGGAAAGCGGAACGGGCCCGTTTGTCGAAGCCGGAAATCAGCTCAGGCACCGGGCGCCAGATCGAGCAGTTCGGTGGCGTGGGTCAGGAGGTGGTCGGGCTTCTCGGCGGCGAGAACCTCCGGCGAGTTGAATCCCCAGGTGACGGCGGCCACCGGAATCTCGGCCTTCTGCGAGGCTTTCACGTCGCGGATCTCGTCGCCGACGTAGAGCATTTCCTCGGACTTCAGCGAGAAGGTCTTGCGGATGGCCTTGAGGTGCTTGGCCTTGCCGGTGAGCTTGGAGGTCGAGGAAATGAAGTTGAAGTGGCCGCGCACGCCGTTCGCCCGGAGGAAAAGGTCGACGTTGGTCGAGGCATTCGAGGTGAGCACCCCGAAGGAGTGGCAGCGGGAACGCAGCACCGGGAGCACTTCCGCCATGCCCTCGATCAGCGGCAGGCGGACGATGTTGCCGCGCATCATGGAGGTGCCCCTCGCGATGATCGCGGGCACCTTGCGCTTGGGAATGCCGAGGTGGGAAATGAGCTGCTTGATCGACAGGTGACGCAGCGTCGGGAGTTCTTCCGCCGTCACTTCGCGCAGGCCGTACTCGGCACCGAGTTGGTTGAAGATGCGGCGGCTTTCCTCGAGGGTGTTCGCGAGGGTGCCGTCGAAATCGAAAATGATCGTCCGGTAGGCCATGCGGGGCGGGTCAAGAAAGGCGGTTGGGGCGCGGGGGCCAAGGACAAAGGCGGCGGAATCACCCGAGCGCAAGCGGGAGATTCGGATCGATGCCGGTGTCGAGGGGCGCGTGGTGGCCTTTGAAATGGTGGTGCAGGCCGGCGAATCCGATCATCGCGGCATTGTCGGTGCAGAGTTGCGGCTTGGCGAGGATGAGTTGGCGGCCGCTCGATTGGCAGCCCTCCCGGAAGGCGTTTCGCAGGACTGCGTTCAGTGAAACGCCGCCGGAGAGGGCGACCGTTTCGCGGCCGAGATCGGCGGCGGCCCGGAGCGTCTTGGCGAGCAGGACATCGACGACCGCCTGCTGGAACGAGGCGCAGAGGTCGGGAAGGTCGGCGGGCTGCGGGGTGCCGTGATCGGGATCGCGATCCGTGAGCGTGTAGAGCACCGCGGTCTTGAGCCCGGAGAAGGAGAAGTCGAAGTTTGCTTCCTTGAGCATCGAGCGGGGAAAATCGAAAGCGGTGGGATTGCCGGCGGCGGCGGTTTGTTCGATCTCCGGGCCGCCGGGGTAGGGAAGGCCGAGCATTTTGGCCACCTTGTCGAAGGCTTCGCCCGCGGCATCGTCGCGGGTCGATCCGATCCTGCGGTAGTGACCGGCGCCGGCGACGTCGAGCAGGAGCGTGTGACCGCCGGAGACGACCAGCGCGAGATGCGGCGGGATTTCGCCCCGATCGACGAAGGGCGAGAGCAGGTGGCCTTCGAGGTGGTTGACCGCGACGAAGGGTTTGCCGGTGGCGGCGGCGAGGGCCTTGGCGGCCGTCGAGCCGATCAGCAGCGACGACGCGAGGCCGGGGCCGGATGTGGCACCGAAGACGTCGATCTCCCGGATGCCGACTCCGGCGGTTTCAAGCGCCCGCTCGATCAGCGGACGGAGGTGCAGTGAGTGATTGCGCGAGGCCAGCTCGGGGACGACGCCGCCGTAGGCCCGGTGCAGGTCGATCTGGCTGGCGATTTCCGACGCGAGCACCTCGGCGGGCCGACCGGGCTCGCCGCGCAGGATCGCGACGGCGGTCTCGTCGCAGGAGCTCTCGATGGCGAGGATGAGGGGCACGGCCCAAGCCTCTTTCGCGTGCCGGCAGTTGGCAAGAGTGCCCTTGAGTGCGGCGCTTCAGCGCCGCTCTGGGCGAGGCGATTCATCGCCGGGTTGTCGCCGAGGGGGGCGAAGTGGCCGACCCGTGCTGAAGCCCGGCCGGCGTAGAGCGGCGCTGAAGCGCCGCAGTCTAGAAGGTGTCCGCCGCGGGGATGAAAGCCGCCGCGGGATCCGGGCGTAGAAGCGCCATGCAAAGACGAAATTTTCTTCGTGTGATCGGCGGTTCGACCTTCGTTTCGGCGGTCGCTCCTGGGCAGCTTTTCGGTGGCTCCGGCAAGGGTGCGGCCGGGGTGCTGGTCGAGGCCTGTGGATTTGACGATCCAGGCGGCTGGGTGCTCGACACCCAATTCTACCAGCAGATGGGCGGCGTGCAGCTGCTGGCGCACGGCATGGGCAAGCCGGTCGCGAACGCAAGGACGGCCTTCGAGATTCCAGAGGCCGGGACCTGGCGGGTGTGGGTGCGGACGCGCGACTGGTGTCCGGGCGAGTGGGAGGCGCCGGGACGTTTCCGGGTGAAGGTGAACGGCACGGACCTGGGCAAGGACTTCGGCACCGAGGAAGGATGGGCCTGGCAGGACGGGGGAACCGTGGAGATTTCCAAGGCCGGCAAGCAGTCGCTCGAGATGGAGGACCTGACCGGCTTCGATGGACGCTTCGATGCGGTGTTTTTCACCCGCGAGGACCAGCCTGCGCTGCCGAACGACGACCTCGCGGAGCTGACCGCGTGGAAGGACCGGCTCACCGGCCGGGCGGACCGCGAGGTTCCCGAGGAGAGCTTCGACGTGGTGATCGTGGGCGGCGGCATGTCGGGCTGCGGCGCTGCGCTGGCCGCGCGTTCGCAGGGCTTGAAGGTGGCGCTGGTGCAGGACCGCCCGTTGTTCGGCGGCAATGCCAGCCAGGAGGTCCGGGTCCACACGATCGGGATTCACGGCAAGGGCGCGGACATCCTCAAGCAGATCGACACGGGGCACTGGCCCAACGGCCACGCCGACGCAAAGCTCGACCAGATCAAGCGCGAGAAGACGCTCAAGGAATCCGGGGTCAAGTTGTTCCCGCACCACACCGCGGTCGGTCTCGGCAAGGACGGTGACCGGATCACCAGCGTCGAGGCCCGCGAGGCGACCACCGGTCTGATCCGCCGTTTTCTCGCGCCGGTTTTCGTCGATGCGACCGGCGACGGCTGGCTGGGATTCTGGGCGGGGGCCGAGTATCGGGAAGGCCGCGAGGCGAGGAGCGAGTTCGACGAGGGCTGGGAGAAATACGGCGACCTTTGGAGTCCCGAGAAGGCCGACGGCAAGGTGATGGGCACCAGTGTGCTGTGGAACTCAAGCAAGGCGAAGCAGCCGGTGAAGTTCCCCGACGTGCCCTGGGCGATGCCGGTGGCCAAGCGCCACTCCGCGATCAACGGCGAATGGTACTGGGAATACTCCGCGGATCACCTCGACCAGATCAAGGATGCCGAGCAGATCCGGGACCACGTCCTGCGCGCGATCTTCGGGTCGTTTTCGAATGCCAAGAAGCAGCCCAAGAACGCGACCGTGCAGCTCGAGTGGGTCGCCTACGTCGGCGGCAAGCGATGCTCGCGCCGGCTCGTCGGCGACTACATCTACACGATGAAGGACGCCACCGAGCGGCGGGAATTTCCCGACGCCGTGGTCGAGGAGAAGCGCGAACTCGACACCCATTACCAGCTCAAGGAAACCGGCTCGCCGGTCGACTTTCTCTCCAAGGCGATCTTCCGCAAGACGGGGGGACTGTACTACGTGCCCTTCCGCTGCCTCTACTCGAAGGACATCTCCAATCTGATGATGGCCGGACGCTGCTTCAGTTGCTCGCACATCGGCCTTTCCGGACCGCGGGTGATGCTGACCTGCGGCCAGATGGGCATCGCCACCGGGTATGCCGCAGCGCTTTGCAAGAAGCACGGCGCGATGCCGCGCGAGGTCGGCAAAAAGCATGTCACCGAGCTTCGTAAGCTGATTGGCTACGAAGCGTGACAAGGCACATCGTCAACTTCGGCCTGCTGTTCGCCTTCCTCGGTCTAACGGTGACCGGAGTGATGGCCTTCACGCTGCCGTTTTCGATCACGACGACGCGGGTCCACATCATCTTCGGGGCGCTGACGCTGCTGCTGGTGGTCGCGCACCTCGTTTCCCGCACGCGGTACTTTTCCGGCAAGCTGAAGGGGAGGGGCGCATCCCGTGGAATGGTCGGTGCGGTGATGCTTGCGGTCGGCTTGCTGGCGGTGGCGGCATTTGCCGGATGGTGGCCGACCGACGCCGCCATTGCGCTCGGCTACGAATCGAGGAACCGGGCGGCGATCGTGAGGGAGTCGCCCGCCGCCGGATTTCTCGATACCGGCAGCACGCGTTGGATCGTCCGGGAACCCGAGGAGCCCGGGCTTCCCTCGTTGGCACTGGCCATCCGCTTCGCCGATCCCGAGGGGCCGGCCCCGGCGGTCGCGGCATGGGTCGAAAGCACCACCGGCACCATGATCGAGACGCTTTATCTCGATGAGGGTCTGGGATACTCGGAGCAGGTCGAGTGGCAGGGCGTGGAAACGGAGCGACACAAGTTGCTGCCGATCTGGCGTCATCGCTACACGCTGGTCTCCGGCGTCGAACCGAGCGGCGAGGTCGATCTCTATTCGGCGGCAACGCAGACGCATTCCTTCAAGCTCGAGAAACACCTCAAGGAGGAAAAGGAGTTCGTGATCTGCGTCGAGGTCAATGCGGTGCGCGATCCGAATGCGGCGTGGCCGGATGAGGAACTCGGGCAGCCGTCGCTGCTCTACACCGCCTATTTCGAGCCGGCGACGGGAGGCGGCTACGCGCTGCTCGAACTCACCGCCCACGGTGGCGGTGCGCAGCAGGGGGGCACCCTCGAATACGACTTCGAGGGCATCGACAGCGCCATGAAGCTGGTGGACCTCCTGCTGGCGAAGCTTGGCCCGGTTTCCCGTGATTCGGATGGTTCGCAATGATCCGGCGTTCGGGGTCCGCGTTTCCCTGCGGTCGCAAATTTCGTGTCACAACGGGCGTCCTTCCGGCAAACTGCGGCCATGAAACGAATGAAAATCCTACTCCTCGTCGGCATGGCGGTTCTTCTGGGAGTCGCCGACCGGGCGTTTTGTCTCTCGATGGCACCGCCCCGGCCGCTTGCCGAGCGGGTGGCCGAGGCCGAGAAGGTCTTCCTGGGAACGCTGATGGACCGCGTGGAGGATGGTGACTGGGTGCGCGGCGAATTGCGCGTGGACACCGCCCTGCGCGGAGTTGAAGAGAAGCAACAGATCAAAGTGATCTGGCGCAAGCGGGTGGGGGATTTCCAGGTCTACGATGCGAAGCAAGGGGCCCGCGGAATCGCCTTGCTCGGGGACAAGCACGAGGGCCGCTACTGGTTGCGGGCCGACAAGTTCGAGCCGGTGGAGAAACTCGATGAGGTGGCGGGTTTGGTGGCCCGCAAGGGTTGCGGGAAGCCGAAGGTCCCGAGCTTTGAGGAGTGGGTGAAGGCGGGGAAACCTCTGCCGGAGGATCGGATGTGGACGGGGGGCACGCCGTGGTTCGACGAGACGAAGGGCGAGCGCCGGTCCGCCGAGGAAGTTTACGAAATGGTTTACGGCCAGCCAGCCAAGGGCGGAGCGAAGGCCGGGGCCGGCGGACGCTTTCCGGCCCACTGGGGTGATCCACCGCGCGTCCAGACCCGCGATTTGCGACCACTGCCAGGTGGCTATGGCCAGGGCAGCAGCACGCTGGCGAACTGGATCAAGGCCAACATGGAGAAGGACGCCGCAAGGGCGAAAGGCGGGGCCAAATAGTCGTCGCGCCAGACTACCGGGCCAACCTTTCCAGAGCCGCGGCAAGGACCGGGTCGGTCCAGCCTTCGAGGGCCTTGATCTCCTCGGGCGTGAGGGTGTCGCGGCGGAAGCTGAGGGCGGTATTCTCCCGAATCTCTTCGGTGATCTCGACCTCGACGTCCGGAGTGACGCCGGTGAGATGGGGCGTCCTGCCACTAGGAGTGTGGTAGGTGGCGATGGTCAGTCGAAGGGCGGTGCCGCCACCCATGGGGATGATGTTCTGCACCGAGCCCTTGCCGTAGGAGGTCTCGCCCACGATCTCGGCGCGGTCGAGGTCCTGCAGGGCGCCGGCGGTGAGTTCGGACGCGGAGGCGGACATGCGGTCGACCAGAACGGCGATGGGGTAGTCGCGCTGGCGGCGCTGGCGTTCCGGCGTGGAAAGGACCTCGTCTTCCATTTCGCGGCCCCGGGTAGTGACGACCTCGGTCTCCGGGGGGAGGAAGAGCCCGAGGATCCGCACGGTGGCCGGCAGCGATCCACCGGGATTCCCGCGCAGGTCGAGGATGAGGCGCTTCATGCCGTCGTCCTCCATCTCGTCGAGCGCGGCCTCCATTTCGCGCGGGGCGGCGTCGGTGAAGGACGAGAGCCGAAGGTATCCCGTCTGCCCGTCGTCGAGGAGGCGTGATTCGGCCACGGCGCGTTCATCGATGGCGTGGTGGGTGAGGGTGAGCTCGAGCGGCTTCGCTTCGACCGGCGACTTCAACTTGAGGGTCACCGTCGCGCCGGCCTCGCCGGTGAGCCGGGAGAGCAGGGTGGGCAGTTCGAGCCCGGCGGTGGGCTGCCCGTCGATCTCCTGGAGGGCGGAGCCGGGAAGAAGTTCCGCGGCGGCCGAGCCCGGGAGGACATTGGCGATGTAGGGACCGCCCTGGCGCAGGCCGAGCGTGAGACCGAGCGAGGGAATGTGAGGGTCGAGGTCCGGGTGGGCGGCCATCGCGGCGGCCATTTCCGGGTGGATGAAGGAGGAGTGGGGATCCAGCGATCCGAGCATGCCCTCGAGGGCATGGTTCACCAGTCGATCGTAGGCCAGCTTGTCGACGTCGGGGTGCCGCTGCCGGACCTGCTCGAGGACCTCGACGAATCGCTCGATCGCGGGGTAGGCGGCCTCGTCGGGATCGGGGAGGGCCGGGGCTTTCTCGTCCGCGAAGGCAGGGAGAAGGCAGAGCAGGAGAAGCAGGGGACGCATGAGCGGATTGAGGAGCCTGCGACGGGACGCCGCAGCTACGCCGCGTTGCGGCGCTTGCGGATCAGCGGGGGCTTCTCGCCGATGACGACGGCGCGATTGATGGTGACCGACTCGACGTCGTCGCGGGAGGGAAGGTCGTACATGATGTCGAGCATCATCCGCTCGAAGATCGAGCGCAGGGCCCGGGCTCCGGTGCCGCGGCGGACGGCTTCCTCGGCGAGGGCGCGCAGGCCGTCCTTGGTAACCTTGAGTTTCACGTCCATCAGCGAGAGCTGCTTGGCGTACTGCTTCACGAGTGCGTTCTTCGGCTCGGTGAGAACCGTGACCAGCTCGTCTTCGGTGAGCTGGCGGAGCGAGGAGATGACGGGCAGGCGACCGATGAACTCCGGGATCAGGCCGAAGTGGAGGAGGTCTTCCGGTTCGGTGAGTTCGAGCACTTCGCGTTCCTCGCTCTCGGTCTTGTCCTTGATGCCGTGGAAACCGAGGGCGCTCCTGCCGAGTCGGCGCTGGATGATATCCGGCAGTCCGACGAAGGCACCGCCGCAGATGAAGAGAATGCGCTCGGTGTTGATCTGGATGTATTCCTGCTGCGGGTGCTTGCGGCCACCCTGTGGCGGCACGTTGCAGACCGTGCCCTCGAGAATCTTCAGCAGCGCCTGCTGGACGCCTTCACCCGAAACGTCGCGGGTGATCGAGACGTTGTCGGTCTTGCGGCCGATCTTGTCGATTTCATCGACGTAGATGATGCCCTGCTCGGCCCGCTCGACGTCGAAGTCGGCCGCCTGCAGGAGCCGGAGGATGATGTTTTCCACATCCTCGCCGACGTAGCCCGCTTCAGTGAGCGTGGTCGCATCGACGATGCAGAAGGGGACGTCGAGGACGCGGGCGAGGGTGCGGGCGAGGAGGGTCTTGCCCGAACCGGTGGGACCGAGCAGGAGGACGTTGGATTTCTCGATCTCGACCTCGGAAAACTCGCCGTCGGCCTCCTCCTGGCGGAGGCGCTGGTAGTGGTTGAAGACCGCCACGGCGAGGACCTTCTTGGCCAGGTCCTGGCCGACCACGAAATCGTCGAGGCGTCGGCGGATGTCAGTGGGCGGGACCAACCGCGCCGCTGACGAGGGTGAACGGCGGGTCGGCGACGAGCCTTCGGCGTCGGCGAATTCCTTGTCGAGGATGTTCGAGCAGACCTCGACGCATTCGTTGCAGATGTAGACGCCGGGACCGGCGATCAGTTTCTTCACTTCCGAGTGACTCTTTCCGCAGAAAGAACACATCGTGAGATTGGAGGCTCGTGCCATGGCTTGGTTCTGGAAATGGAAACGGGGCGGCCGGGAAACACCCGCGCCGCCCCGTCATGATAGCGGATTTTCGCTCAGTCGTCCTTCTTTTTTCCGTCATCGTCGCCCCCGGCGGCGTCCTTGACGGCATCGGGCAGCTCCTTGCGGCTTTCGAGGACCTTGTCGACGAGGCCGTATTCCATGGCCTCTTCGCCGGTCATGTAGTTGTCGCGGTCGGAATCCGTCTCGACCTGTTCGACCGACTTGCCGGTGTGCTTGGCAAGGATGCCGTTGAGGCGCTTTTTGAGGTTGAACATGAAGCCGATGGTGCGCTCGACGTCCGAGGCGGTGCCCTGGGCGCCACCGGAGACCTGGTGGATCATCACGTGGGAATTCGGCAGGCAGAAGCGCTTGCCCTTGGTGCCGGCGGTCAGCAGGACCGAGCCCATCGAGGCGGCGATGCCGATGCAGTAGGTGTTCACGTCGCAGGTGACGAACTGCATCGTGTCATACATCGCCAGACCGGCCGTCACGGAGCCGCCCGGCGAGTTGATGTAGATGTGAATGTCCTTCTTCGGGTCCTGCATCTGCAGGAAAAGAAGCTGGGCGATCACCGAGTTCGCGACGAAGTCATCGATCGGCGTGCCGATGAAGATGATGCGGTCCTTCAGCAGTCGCGAGTAGATGTCGAAGGCGCGCTCGCCCCGGCCGTCCTGCTCGATGACCGTCGGGACGTAGTAGTTGTTCTGCGGGCCTGCCATCCGGGGCAGGGATGTGGGAAAATCGCTCATGATTCGGTGGTGCTTGGCTCCGGTGTTTCGGAGACTTCCTCGACGGTGGCGTGCTCGAGGATGAAGTCAATGGCCTTGCCGACCAGCATCGAGTTGCGGATGCCGGGCAGGCGGCCCTGACGCTGCATCTCCTTGATGACCTTCTTGGGGTTTTCGTTCCGCGACTGTGCCACCCGGGCGAGGTGCTGGACGAGTTCCTGGTCGCTGACCTCGATGCCCTCGGCGTGGGCGACCTCCTGGAGGATGAAGTTGGTCTTCAGGTTGGTGCGGGCCTGCATCCCGGCGGTGGCGAAGATTTCCTGCTGCTGGGCGGCGATCTCCTCCTCGCTCATGCCCGACTGCACGCCGCGCTGAACCAGCGAGTCGGCCTGGCTCTGGGTTTCCTGGCGGACCAGGTCCTCGGGCAGTTCGAAGTCGACCAGGCTGTTGAAGTGCTCGACGACCTGGTTGACCTTGAGGTCGTCGATGCGGCGGCGCTTTTCCATGGCCGCCTGCTCGCCGATCATCTCCTTGAGCTTGTCGAAACTCTCCGCGCCGAGCTTGGCGGCGAAGTCGTCGTCGAGTTCCGGAAGGCGGACGGCCTTGAGTTCCTTCACCGACACGGCGAACACCAGCTCCTTGCCACGGATCTCGGCCACCGGGAAGTCGTCGGGAATGGTGACGGTGATCTCCTTTTCGTCGCCGGGTTTGGCGCCGACGAGCTGCAGGGCGAATCCCGGGAGGAAGGATTCCTCGTCGATCTTCAGCCAGAATCCCTCGCGGCCCGCCAGATAGCCGACTTGCTTGTCGAGGGCCTCCTCGAGCGGCCGGCCGTCGAGGGTGGAGGAATAGTCGATCACCGCGAGATCGCCCTCCGCGGCACCGCGATCCTCGATATCCGCGTAGTCGGCGAAGCGTTCGCGCATCTGCTCGATCTGCTGGTCGAGCTCGGCGTCGGTCAGGTCGACCGGCGGAATGCGGACACTGATGCCCTTGTATTGCGGAAGGTCGATTTCGGGAGCGAGGGTCAGCATCGACTCGAAGGTGACCGAACCGTCGGGCGTTTCGGTGAAAGCGGTCGGCCTGCCGAAATTGAGCACCTTGAGATCCTGCTCCCGAATGGCCTCGTCAAAGGCCTTGCGGGTCAGGCGCTCCTCGAGTTCCTCGGAGATTTGGGGGGCAAACCGCTTCTCGATCACCTTGCGCGGGGCCTTGCCGGGACGGAATCCCTGGATCCGGGCCTGCTTGGCATAGACTTTGACGATGCTGTCACGCTCCGCGCGGACATCGTCGGTGGGCACTTCCACCTTGAGGGTTGCGGTGCAGTTCGGCTGCTTGTCGACGGTGATGTTCATGTTCTGGAGTGGGAAAGGCCTCACGATCCGCCTCACGGTCCCGCGGGCAGGGGGCGGGAAGCTAAGGAGTCGGGCCGGGGCTTGTCAAACGAAGTAGATCGACCGGCGGGCGGCGCCTACCCGCCCGACATGGGCCTTGACGGAGCGGGGGTCCGGCAGGTTTCATCACGCAACGCACCAACACATGGGAATTTCAATCCTTTCACGCATGAGGCGCGGGCTCGCACGAGCAAGCGGAGTGGTTCTGGCGACGGCTGTTTTTCTGGGGATCGGCGCCGACGAAGCGTCCGCGCAGGACTTCGAGGGCAAGCGGGTTTCCTCGGTGGATTTCCGCTACGAGGGCGACCGCCGTGCGGTGGACGAGGCGCGGCTCCGGAACAACATCCAGCTCCGGGCCGGTTCGGACTACCGGACCGACACCATCGACAATGACATCCGCTCGCTCTACGAGTCCGGTTTCGTGGACGACGTCCGCGTGCTGGCCGAGCCGGTGGGTGCCGACGGGGTGAGGGTGGTCTATGCCATCGTTCCCCGCAGTGAGATCGTCGGCGTCGGTTTTGTTGGCAATTCGGTCTTTTCCGACAACAAGCTGGCCAAGGCCTCCGAGCTCAAGGCGGGCGGGGCCCTCAGCGACCAGATGATTCTCGATGCCCGGGACAACCTCGAGAACTACTACGAGGACGCCGGCTACCCGGACGTGCTGATCAGTCACCGGGTCCAGCCGTCCCCGTCGGGCAACGGATCGGAACTGATTTTCGTCATCGAGGAAGGGGCGAAGAACGAGATCCGCGACATCCGTTTCGAAGGGAATTCGGTGTTCGATGACCGGACGCTGCGTCGTCAGATGAGCATCAAGGAGAAGGGCTTGTTCTCCTTCTTCACGAACTCCGGACGTTTCGAGGTCGACCAGCTGGACGAGGATCTGGAAGCGGTGCTCGATTACTACCGCTCGAAGGGCTACCTGCGGGCGAGCAGTCCGGGCGTCCGGCGGGAGCCGGTGGGGGATGGCCGCACCGATCTCGTGATTCCGATCAACGAAGGCGACAAATACACCGTGAAGGGTGTCGGCT
The DNA here is from genome assembly GCF_044385805.1 of Haloferula sp. A504. Taxonomy (NCBI): domain Bacteria; kingdom Pseudomonadati; phylum Verrucomicrobiota; class Verrucomicrobiia; order Verrucomicrobiales; family Verrucomicrobiaceae; genus Haloferula; species Haloferula sp. A504. The sequence goes on along the minus strand of NZ_JBISBU010000009.1, from coordinate 70,058 downwards.
TCGGGCCGATGACCGTCTTCAACGAGGAGGAGCTGTATCCGGCCCTGACCCTGCAGGGGGGGGATGCCTACAACTCGAAGAAGATGCGGGCGGACATGACGACCATCCGCAGCTACTACGGTTCGAGAGGCTATGCCGATGCCACCGTGACTCCGGACATCCGCGATGCGGGTCCCAACCAGGTCAACGTGATCTACCGGGTCACCGAGGGTCGCCGCTTCCGGGTGGGCAACGTCAACATCGAGGGCAACACCAAGACCCAGGACCGGGTGATCCGGCGGGAGGTGCCGCTCAAGCCCGGGGATGAGTTCAACTCGGTCGAACTGGACACGACCACCTCTCGTCTGAACGGCCTGCAATACTTCAACAACGTCTCGGTCTCCTCGTCACCGAGCGCGCGCGGCGGCAACTACCGCGACGTGGACATCCTGGTCAGCGAGCGCCGGACCGGGTCGATTTCCGCGGGCATCGGCTTCAGCTCGATCGACAACGTGGTCGGTTTCGTCAGCCTCGAGCAGTCGAACTTCGACATCACCAACCCCTGGTCCTTCACCGGTGGCGGGCAGCGTTTCGCGACGAACCTGCGCATCGGCTCGGAGCGGACCGACTTCTCGATCTCGCTGACGGAGCCGTGGTTCATGGGCCAGCAGCTGGCGCTCACCGGCGAGCTGTTCTACCGCGACTCCCAGTTCTTCTCGGATTTCTACGAACAGACGAACGCCGGGGGAGCGATCGGGATCCGCAAGCCGCTCACCGAGCGGACTTACATCAGCGCCGAATACCGGCTCGAGAATGTCGAGATCGAGTTGCTGAACAGCGTGGCGATCCTCAACGCCGGTCTGCCCCCGGGCACGCCGCCGTCGCTGCTGACCGGCGAGGGCGGGGATTACCTGCGCAGTTCGATCAGCGCCAACTGGGTCTACGACACCCGCGACGCCCTCATCGAAACCCGCGAGGGAGCCAAGGTGGACATCGGAATCAGTGTCGCCGGGACCTTCCTGGGCGGGGATGTGGACACGATCGGGCTGACCATGCGCGGCCAGCAGTACTGGAACCTCCGCTGGGACACGATCCTTTCCGTCCAGGGTGAGCTTGCCTTCGTCGACGCGACCAGTGGAACCGTTCCGGTCTTCGACCGGCTCTATCTCGGTGGTGCCCGCACCCTGCGGGGCTTCGACTTCCGCGACGTCGGCCCGCGGGATCCGGTGACGCAGGAAGTGGTCGGGGGACAATCGCTCGGGTTCTTCTCCGTGGAGTACACCGTCCCGGTCATCGACCAGATCCGGGTGGCCGCCTTCTACGACATGGGCTTTGTCAATGCCTCGGCATGGGATCCCGATCCGAGCGATCTTTACAGTGACCTTGGCTTTGGTGTCCGGCTCAAGCTTCCGATGAGTCCGGTGCCGCTGGCGCTCGACTATGCGATTCCGATCGAAAGCCCGGATCCGGTTGCGGACCAGGGAGGAAGATTCCAGTTCTCGCTGCAGTACGAGTACTGATCGGGTCGCTGCCAGAGGGCGGAGCTGGGTTCAAGCCCAGCCGAGGAGCCGGGTCCGGTGACCCTCCGGCGATTCGAAGACCGTCTCCTCATAGGCGGACTTCCGCAGGTAGCCGAGGGCGAGCCGGGTTCCATCCTCGGCGGCGGCCGGGTCGACACTGGTGAGGGTGCCGCATTCCCGGCCGGCCAAGTGGAGGGAGGTCGGGCCCGTTGCCGAGGTGCTCAGGCGAGCGAGGCGGCGGTTCACGCGTCCGATGGACTTGATCCGCGAAAGCACCTCCTGCCCGATGTAGCAGCCCTTGTGGTAGGAAATGGCGGTCCGATCGAGTCCCGCCTCGGGTGGCAGCATGCCTTCCTCGAGTTCCCGGCCCCAGGCCGGGATGCCGGCGGCGACCCGCAGCGACTCGGCTTCCGCATCGGGAATCATTTCACCGGGAGGCTCGGCATCCGGGGAGAACCAGTGGTCGATGCCGGAGCCGAAGAGGCCCCCGGCATCCCGCGCCATCTCCGCGCCGTCCAGCGGGCCTTCGGCATGCACGCGGATCCATTGACCGCTGAGGTCCTCGACTTCGACGTCGTCGGCGATCAGGTAGCGCTCCAGGCGCGCCCGCAGTTCCTCGGCGCGGGCGGAGTCGCCCGCGATCCGGATCTCGTCGTCTTCCGGCCCCCGGAACACGGAGACGAGAAACTGGAGGCGCCCTTTGGCATCGGTGACGCAGGAGGGCAGGGCGGTGTTCCCCAGGTCACGGACGTCCTGAGTGAGCTGTCCATTGAGGTAGCGGACGGCATCCGGGCCGCGAAACGAGAGCAGCGCGGGCGACTCGGTGGGGAGGCGTCGTGTCATGAGGCGCGGGCGGTGCCCCGGGGCTCAGTTGCCTTCCTCCCGGGTCAGGGCCAGCTTGGCGAGCCGGGCGGCCTGCTTGTGGATCTCGGCGATGTCTTCCTCGGTCGGGGATTCCCCGACCTCGATGAGCATGGCGCTGCGCATGCCGGCGAGAACGTTCCGCATCTCGATGAAGGTCGGGCGTTCGGCGATCCTGGGCTCCAGGGAACCGACGATGGACGAGTAGTAGTCGGCGATGTCCTCGCGCATGACTTCGCGTGCCCGTTCATCGCTGAACTGCTTCTCGACCGCTCCGGAAGCGACGTGAAGCGCCCGGATCCACCCTCCGAGGGAAATCAGGTGGGCCAGATCGGCGTCGCGGAGCGTGACGAGCTCCCTTTCCACGTCTTTCTGGGTCGCGGAGAGCTCCTTCTTGAGCTGGTCCACCTTGCCGGCCCGTGCCGATTCCAGCAGGCTGGCGGCGTGGCGGTTGATGCGCTCGCCGGCCCCGAGGGCCTTGGCGTAGCGGGTGAGTTGCGAGGCAAAATCCTCGACCTTGCTGAGTTCGCCCACCTGCACGACCAGGAAGCCGTCGGCGATCAGGAAGCCGAGCTCGATGGCGAGATCGGCGCGGTTGAGGGGCATCTTTTCCGGGATCTCCCGGGGATGATCGCCCAAGGGGAGGGGGGCCAGCGAATCGAGCGAATCGAAGATCCTCGAGATCGACGGAGCCGTGAACTCGTTGATCGCCAGTTCCTCCCGGACATGGGGATCTTCCAGAAGATCCGGTGGAATCTCCTTCCGGAAGTCCGGCTCTTCCTCCTGGGCCGTGACGGGCGCTACGAGGGCCAGCGTGGAAACCAATGCCAGCAATGTCTTCATGGGCCCAATCTGGCAGCAGGAAGCCGCAAGAGCAACGGGAATGAGCGAAAGGTTCGGATTCTCGAAGCTTGACCCGGGATCCTTTCCGTGTTGGCCTCCGGCCGGGTGGAAAACCATCCACCACCCGGAAATCGTCGGCCTTCCAGCCTCTGATGGCGATTCCCGAATCGGCCTGCCGCTTGCTTTCAAACTCCAGTCGAGCCCTCGCCGCCGCGCCTTCCCAACCCCCACCCGCCCAACGTCATGGAATTGTGGTCCTCACCCCTTTGGTATGCCTCCTACATCCTCGTGCTTCTCGGTCTCTCGGGATACGGCATGCACCGCCTGGGCATCGTCTATCTCTACCTCAAGCATTCCCGCAAGAAGCCGGAGCCGCTTCGCCGTTTCGAGGAGCGGCCGCTGGTGACGGTCCAGCTCCCGGTCTTCAATGAACTCCACGTCGTCGACCGCCTGCTGGATTCAGTCGCGAAGATCGACTATCCGAAGGACAAGCTCCAGATCCAGGTGCTGGACGACTCGACCGACGAGACGACCGACATCTGCCGCGCCGGGGTCGAGCGCCTGAAGGCGCAGGGTTTCGATGCCGAGATGATCCACCGCACCGACCGGACCGGATACAAGGCGGGTGCGCTGGAGAACGGCACGAAATTCGCCAAGGGCGAGTATCTCTTCATCCTGGACGCGGATTTTGTTCCGAATCCGGACGTGCTCGAAAAGACGATCCACTATTTCTCGGACGACCGGATCGGGATGATCCAGACCCGCTGGGGTCACCTCAACCGGACCTTCAACCTGCTGACCCGGATCCAGGCGATGTTCCTCGACGGGCACCTTGAGCTCGAGCAGACCGCGCGCAACCGCAGCGGTCGCTTTTTCACCTTCAACGGCACGGCCGGCATCTGGAGGAAGTCCTGCATCGCCGACGCCGGCGGATGGGAACACGACACGCTCACCGAGGACATGGACCTCAGCTACCGCGCCCAGCTCAAGGGGTGGCGCTTCATCTTCCTCAAGGAAGTCGAGACTCCGGCCGAGCTTCCGGTCGACATGGATGGCTTCAAGAGCCAGCAGCACCGCTGGACCAAGGGGTCGATCCAGGTCTGCAAGAAGGTGCTTCCGGCGATCTGGCGCAGCAACGCTCCGATCTATGCGAAGCTTGAGGCGACGGCCCACCTGACCTCGAATTTCGCCTACCTGCTGCTTATCTGCCTGTGCTTCCTAATCTACCCGAACCAGCATGCGGCACCCGATTTCGGACCGTTGACCTACTACATCGTCAACATCCCGATTTTCTTCTTCGCTTCGGTTTCGGTGATCGTCTTCTACGTGACGGCGCAGAAGGCGCTGCGTCCCCAGAGCTGGTGGAAGGAAGTGCCCTACCTGCCGCTGTTGCTGGCGCTGGGCATCGGCATGTCGATCAACAATGCCAAGGCGGTGATCGAGGCCATCTTCAACCACCAGTCCGGCTTCGTACGCACGCCGAAGTATGGCATCGAGCACAAGAAGAAGCGCTCGGATTGGAAGAAGAGCAGCTACAAGGCGATGAAGACGCTGACGCCGGTGGTCGAGCTTCTGTTCGGCTTTTTCTTCCTCTTCGTGGTCGTGGAAGCGGCCCTCGACGGACGCTGGCCCGCCTCGATTCTTCTGCTTCCCTTCCCGGTCGGTTTCTTTTACACTTCCGTATCATCCTTGGCCCGCCTTCTGCCGAGCGGCCGCGAGGCCGGCGACGAGTCGGCGTGAGACCGGGGGTGTCCATTGGACTTCACCGCCATGCACCCGAACATTCTGCGCAACCTCCTTTTCTCGCTGCTGCTGGTCGGCGGCGGGATGCTCCTGAGCTCCTGCGGGGGCGGGAAGGACACCCGGAACAAGATGCTCGTCAGCGTCCGTGACCAGCGGATGCTTCTGGTTCGCGACGGCAAGCCGGTGAAGAGCTACGCGATCTCGACCTCGAAATTCGGTCTGGGCTCGCAGCAAGGCAGCAACCGCACGCCTCTGGGCCGCATGGAAGTCGCGAAGAAGATCGGAAGCGGCGAGCCCAAGGGCATGGTCTTCAAGAGCCGGCGTCCCACCGGGGAGATTCTCAAGCCGAACGCCCCCGGTCGCGATCCCATCGTCAGCCGCATCATGTGGCTGAGCGGCAAGGACTGGCACAACAAGAACACCTTCCGCCGCCTGATCTACATTCACGGCACCCCGGAGGAGTGGCGCCTGGGCCGGCCGGCCTCGTATGGCTGCATCCGGATGGGGATGAAGGACGTGGTGGACCTTTACGACCGGGTCGGGGAGGGCGCCGAGGTGCGCGTCTTCCGCGGTTCGCTGCTCCAGACCTCGGAAGGCCGGGAATACGTGAACAAGAACCGGGGCGCCGCCAGGCTCTACGGCCTCGTTTCCTCGCCCTGAGATTGTTGCTCACGAGCTTGACAAGGCGGGCCAAGGTCCTAAAGTCCCGCCCCCGCGCCGGAAAAGGCGCTCCCGAACCGATTTTCAGCATCCATGGCCAACCACAAGTCAGCCCTCAAGCGCGTTCGTCAGACCAAGGTCCGCACCGAGCGCAACCGCCAGCGCAAGAGCACCATCAAGACGCTCCGCAAGGAGACCCTTGCCGCCGCCGAGGCCGGTGACGCGAAAGCAGCGGCCGAATCCCTGTCGAAGTTCTCCTCGGCCGTGGACAAGGCGGCCAAGAAGGGCATGATTCACAAGAACAAGGCCGCCAACCTCAAGAGCCGTGCCGCGAAGTCGGTGGCTTCGGTGGGCTGAGCCGCCCGGGAGACCAACCTCTTTCCGAGGCGGCGCTGGATTGTTCCGGGGCCGCCTCTTCTCTTTCCACCCATGAGTGATTCCACACCCATCGACAGCCGCCGGGAGAAAGCCCGGCAGATCGCCGAAAATCCCCGGGGATACAAGGTCTGTGAGGGTTGCGACTCGATCGTCGGCAGCCAGGTCGTGCTATGTCCGAATTGCCACAGCTACCGCTTTGATGACGCGCCGCGGCGCGTCATCGAGCAGGCCGAGCTGCTGGGTTCCCGCGAGCAGACCTCGGTGACGAGCGAGGACCTCGGGTGAGATGGAGTGGCTCCGGCCACGGGGCGGGGCGACGTCCACGCTGCCGTGAGTGGGTTCGCTGTGTAGCCACGGCTCCGGGAGGCTTGGAAAAGCCCGGCGTCTCCGTGTCGGCCGACAGCCGACCGCCCGAAGTCATGGCGCTCGGAGCGTGTCACCCCCGAGCCGATCGTCAGCGGAACTGGATCGGCAGGCTTTTGGCCAGATGATCGAGGATCGCTTGGTGCGCCTTGTCGACCTCCTTGGTCTTGAGCGTTTTTTCCGGTGAACGGTAGTGAAGCCGGTAGGCGATCGACTTGCGGTCGGCAGCAAGCCGTTCGCCGCTGGCATCGGTGAAGAGGTCGAAGCACTCGAAGCCCGTGAGGAGCGGCTCGTTGACCTTCGAGAGGGCCTTTTCGATTTCGGCATTCGCGAGATCGATGGGGGCATCGATCGCCGCGTCGCGGCTGGAGCCGGGGTACAGCGGAAGCTCCTCGATGTCGTTCGAAACCGCCGAAAGCTTGCGCAGCTTGGCCAGGTCGAGTTCGGCGAGGAAGACCGGGTTGGGTGCGTCGAGATTGCGCTGGCGGGCGGGTGCCACCATGGCGAAAGAGCCGAGGTTCTGTCCTGCCGCCTGGATGTCCGCCCCAAGTGCCCAGCCGTCGCGCTCGCGCGGCGACAGACGCACCTTGGTGCCCGGAACCAGTGCCTGGATGGCGGCGAGCAGGTCGAACCCGTCCGCGCTCGACGGTGAGCCATCCCAGCCGGCGGGTTGGCAAGGTCCGGAAAGGAGGATTCCGAGTGCGTCGGCTTCGAGGTCGGTGGCCTTGCCCCCGCCAGCGTTGCGGAAGAAGCGGCCCATCTCGAAGAGACGCAGGCTGGTGGCACCCTGACGGATGTTGCGGGCTGCCGAGCTGAGGAGGCCGGGAGCGAGGCTCGGGCGCATCACGGCGTGATCCTCGCTGAGCGGGAGGCTCACGCGGATCGTGTCACCGTCGCGCAGCGGCTTGAGCGGCAGCGCGTCGGCGAGTTGGGCGTCGGAGATCAGCTTGATCGTCTGGCACTCGTGGAATCCCAGACCGGTCAGACGCTGCCGAAGGCGCATGTCGGCATCGTAGGCGTGGTCGACCGGGCTCGATGGCACGAAGCTGCCCCGCAGCCGCGACGGCACGGCATCGAGGCCCTTCACGCGGACGATTTCCTCGACCAGGTCGATGTGCCGCTGGAGATCCGCCCGGAAGGACGGAACCTCCCACAGCCCGTCGGTGTTCTTGCCCAACCCGAGACGGGTGAGAATGGATTCGGCGTCGGCGTGGGAAATGCTGCCGCCGCTGAGCTGGTCGAGGCGGTCCAGGTCGAGAGCGACCGGACCGGTGAGGGTCGGAGCCTCGCCGGCAACCCGGCTCGCGGCCTCGGCGCTGCCGCCGGCAAGCTCGAGGATGAGCTTCACGGCCAGGGCCGAGGCAGGGTCGACACCCGCGGGATCGACACCCCGTTCGAAGCGATACGAGGAGTCCGACATCAGCGCCGTGCGGCGCGAGGTGCGGCGGATCCGGGAAGGGGTGAAGTAAGCCGACTCGAGAAGGATGTCGGTGGTGCCTTCCACGACCCCGCTGTCGAGCCCGCCCATCACGCCGCCGAGGGCCAGCGCCGCACCGGATTCATCGGAAATCACGCAGTCTCCGGTTTCGAGCGGGTAGTCGGCCTCGTCGAGAGCCTTGAAGACCTCGCCGTCCCTGGCACTGCGGACGACGATGTCGCCCGAGACCTTGGCGGCATCGAAGGCGTGCAGCGGCTGACCCAGCTCGTGGAGGACGAAGTTGGTGATGTCGACGATGTTGTTGATCGGTCGAAGCCCGATCGCCTCGAGGCGCTCCTTGAGCCAGGCCGGACTTTCCTTGACCTCCACTCCGGAAATCCGGACGGCGGTGTAGTAGGGGCAGGCATCGGCGGCCTCGAGTTGGATGCCCTCGGGGCAGGTCTCGGTTCGCGCCGGGATCTTCAGGTCCTTGAGGGGCACCTCCAGCAGCGTCGCCATTTCACGGGCCATGCCGTAGTGACTGAGCAGGTCGGGTCGGTTGGGCGTGACCTCGACCTCCAGCAGCACGTCGGCGTCGAACATTTCCTTCACCGGTTTGCCGATTTCTGCGTCCTCGGGCAAGATCATGAGGCCGTCCTCGGCATCGGTCAGGCCGATCTCCGAGGCGGCGGCGAGCATTCCCTTCGACTCCTCGCCACGCATCTTTGTCTCCTTGATCACGAAGCCGCCGAGGTCGGTGCCGGGCAGGCAGCAGGGGACCTTGTCGCCGACCTTGTAGTTCTGTGCTCCGCAGACGATCTGGCGGAGCTGGCCCTCGCCGGCATCGACCTGGGTGACCTTGAGCTTGTCGGCATTCGGGTGCTGGACGGCTTCCATGATCTGGGCGACGACAATCGTATCGGACGGGACCCCCTTGACCCGGATGTCCTCGACCTCGACGCCGGCGAAGGTGAGAAGCTTGTCCAGTTCTTCGGGCGACTTGCCCTTGAGGTCGACATGGGTGGCGAGCCAGTTGAGTGAGACGTTCATGGTGGTGGGTTCACCGCAAAGACGCGAAGTTCGCGAAGTTGGGGAAGCTGAGTTACTTCGTGGATGATTGAATGAGTCTGCGGAGGCCCTGCTTGAGAAGGGGAACGTTGAAATTGATGAGGAAACCGAGTTCCTTGCCGGATAGTTTGAGGTAGGTGAGGACCTGCGCCTGATGGATCGGCAAGAGTTGCTCCACCGATTTCAACTCGACGACAACGCCCTCTTCAACAAGCAGGTCGAGGCGATAGCCTGCATTAATCGTGATACCCTTGTAGTGGACAGGTTGTTCAAGTTGCCTCTGCACGTTGAGTCCCCGCTCTCTGAGTTCATGCTCAAGGCAGGCTTCATAGGTGCTCTCGAGTAACCCGGGGCCGAGTTCGACGTGGACGGTGTAGGCAGCGTCGACGACCTGTTTGGCGACTTCTTCGATATTCATCACTCAACTTCGCGTTCTTCGCGTCTTTGCGGTGAATCCGATTTCTCAGGCGAACTGTTTGAGGAAACGGACGTCGTTTTCGATCAGAAGTCGGATGTCCTTGATGCCCCAGCGGATCATGGCGAGGCGGTCGAGGCCCATGCCGAAGGCGAAGCCGGTGACCGCGGCGGGATCAAAGGCGTCGTCCTTGCGGTTGCCATCGATGGACTCGAAGACGGCGGGATCGACCATGCCGCAGCCCGCGACCTCGATCCACTTCGGGGCCTGACCCTTGACGTGGAGCTTCACGTCGATCTCGAAGCTGGGCTCGGTGAAGGGGAAAAAGTGGGGGCGGAATCGGACGTCGGTCTCGGGGCCGAAGAGTTCGTGGAAGAAATACTCCAGGGTGCCCTTGAGGTCGCCCAGTGAGACGTCCGTGTCTACGTAGAGGCCCTCGAGCTGATTGAAGACCGAGAGGTGGGTGGCGTCGATCTCGTCGCGGCGGTAGGCCGAGCCGGGGGCGATGATGCGCACCGGCGGCTTCTCCGTTTCCATGGTCCGGACCTGCACGCTCGAGGTGTGGGTGCGCAGCAGCTTGCCGGAGTCGAAATAGAAAGTGTCCTTCTCGTTGCGCGCCGGGTGGTCTTCGGGGGTGTTGAGTGCGTCGAAGCAGTGGAACTCGTCTTCGATCTCGGGACCCTCCGCCAGGGCGAAACCCATGCGCCGGAGGATCTGGATCGCTTCGTCACGGATCAGGGTGAGCGGATGCAGCGAACCGCCGTGGAGCGGGCGGGGGGGGAGGGTGAGATCGATGCCTTCCAGCGCCTTGGCGTCGGCGATGGCCTGGAGGCCGGCCTTCTTTTCCTCAAGGGCCGAGGTGATGGCCTGGCGGGCCGCATTGAGCAGTTGGCCGACCTCGGCCTTCTCTTCCTTGGGCACATCGCGCATGCCGGCCGAGAGCTGGGTCAGGCTGCCCTGCTTGCCGAGAATGGCGACCCGGGCGTCTTCGAGGCTGCGGGCGTCCTCGACCTCGCCGATGCGGGCGAGGGCCTCGGTCTGAGTGGCGGTGATCTGGTCCTTCATGGGCTGCGGATGGGAAATCGATGGAAAGGCGGGGCGGGGATAGCGGCTGTGGCGCTTGCGGTCAATCGAGAGGGCGGCTTTGTCAGCGGTTGAACCGGACCGCGCGAGCGGCTTGCAGAACCGCGGTCCCCAAGGCGGGTGACGGAAAATACGCAGATTGGGGCTTGCCTTCGAATGGTTGGGCATGGTTTTTACTGTGCAGTGTTTCGCTTCGCCATGACCTCCCCGCTGCGCCTCCTCCCGCTCGTTCCGTTTCTCGCTGTCCCCGTGCTTGCCGACACCTTCGGCAGCGGGGCGAATGAATTCACCATCGACTTCGTCGATATCGGCGATGCCGGAAATGCGGATGACAACACCGGCTACGGCGGGGTCGATTACGCCTACCGGATGTCCACCTACGAGATCAGCGGGGCGATGATCGACAGCTACAACGTGCTCAGCGGCGGGCCGGCGATCACGCGTTACGCGCCTTTCAGCGCGGACCAGCCGGCGACCTCGGTAAGCTGGAACGAGGCGGCGCGGTTTGTGAACTGGCTGAACACGAGCAGCGGATACAGCGCGGCCTACAAGTTCGAGACCGGGGGAGGGAACGACAACATCGCGTTGTGGACGGGAGCGGATGCTGGGTATGATGCGAGCAATCCGTTCCGGAACAGCAATGCGTATTACTTCCTGCCGAGCGAGGACGAGTGGTACAAGGCGGCGTATTACGATCCGAGTGCAAATGGGGGAAGCGGTGGCTACTGGGACTATGCGACTGGGAGTGACACGGCACCGACGACAACGAGCGGAGGGACAACGGCTGGCACCGCAGTGTATCGCGACGGCGTGAATCCCAATCCACCAGGTCCTGCGGACATCACGAATGCGGGTGGCCTGAGCCCGTATGGCACGATGGCGCAGAACGGCAATGTGTGGGAGTGGGGCGAGTCGGGCTTCACGGCTCCGAACGACTCGGCTGGTGAGTCGCGGGTGTTCCGCGGCGGCGGCTGGAACAGCGGCTCCTTCGGCCTGGCGTCGTCGGACCGCTTCGGCGACAGCCCCACGAGCGGGAGCAGCGCCATCGGTTTCCGTGTCGCAGCTGTTCCTGAGCCGTCTGGAGCGATCCTCACAGTTGTGGGTATGATGGGGCTGCTACTCAGAAGAAAGCGTGTCTGACTTCCCTCTGCTCTTTGGTTCTTTGTCCTTTTCCTCTTCGCGCCGAAGGCGCGGCGGAGCCTCGGGAAAGGGATACCGCCGGAGGCGGTCGAAATTATTTCGTGACCCCATTTGAGTCTTGCGCCTCAAACGGGGCAAGTGATCGATGCAATATGTCTATGTTCTCTTGAGTGAGACGGATGGGCAGTTCTACACCGGCCTGACGTCGGATTTGAGGCGGCGACTTGAAGAACACAATAGCGGGGAGGTTCCATCAACGAAACACCGGACGCCCTTCCGACTGGTGTACTATGAAGCCTGCCCGAGCAGGGTCGATGCAGCGGCGCGGGAGAAATATCTCAAGACCGGAATGGGCAAGCGCTACCTGAAGAACCGGCTCAAGGCATTCCTCGGTGGCTTGCCCCGTCAGAGACCCTCGGGCCTCTGACGGGGTCGGGGGCTGGGTGAGGTCGCTGGGCGACTCGACAAGCGGCGGGGAAGGGGCTAGGATGCGGACATGATTCTAAGTGCGGTCATCACCGAGGCGGAAGAGGGTGGATTCATTGCCTTCAATCCGGAAACCGGAACCACGACGCAGGGAGAGACGCGGGACGAGGCGCTGGCAAACTTGCGGGAGGCTACGGCATTGTATCTGGAGGAATTCCCCCGCCCGCTGAAGAGTGGAACCATGATGACCAGCTTTGAACTGAGCGATGCCGAAACTGCCGGTTGTTAGCGGGAGGCAGTGTTGCAAGGCGCTGCGGAAACTGGGCTTTGAGCAGGTCCGGCAGCGCGGCAGCCACGTGATCATGCGCCGGGGTGAATCGGGCTGTACGGTGCCGATGCACAAGGAAATCAAGACGGGCACCTTGGCTGGTCTCCTCAAACAGGCGGATGTTGCGGCAAAGGATTTCATTGAGGCCTTGTGAAACGTCACAAGCGGCTGTGGGAGAAGGTGGCGAGCTTGGAGAATCTCGCTGCGGCGGCCTGTGAGGCGCTGCGGGGCAAGCGCGGGAAGCGGGCCGGAGCGGAGTTTTTCGGGAAGTGGGAGACGGAGGTGATCGCGCTGGAGCGGGAGCTGCAGGAGGGGAGCTATCAGCCGGGGGCCTACCACTATTTCACGATTCACGAACCCAAGGAGCGGGTGGTGGCGGCGGCGCCCTTCCGCGACCGGGTGGTGCATCACGCTTTGGTGCGCGTCTTGGAGCCGATCTTCGAGCCGCGCTTCATCGAGGACAGCTACGCCTGCCGCCCGGGGCGTGGGACTCACGCCGGGATGCGGCGGGCGCTCCACTTCGCGAGGCGGCACCCCTTTGCGCTCAAGTGCGACATCAGGCGCTACTTTCCCTCGATCGACCAGGGGCTGCTGCGTGAGAAGATCGCGCGGGTGGTGGGCGACGAGAGGGTGCTGGCGCTCATCGACTTGATTCTCGCCAGCCATTTCGAGCGCACCGAGCAGGTGTGGCCGGCGGGCGGAGACCTTTTTGCGGTGGAGGAGCGACGGCGGGGGCTGCCGATCGGGAACCTGACGAGCCAGTTCTTCGCCAACATCTTCCTCGACCGCTTCGACCATTTCGTGAAGCAGGAGCTGGGGGTGAAGGGCTACCTTCGCTACGTGGACGACTTCCTGCTCTTTGGTGGAAGCCGGGGCGAGCTGAAGGCATGGGGAGCGGCCTGCCGGGAGTTCCTGGCGGCGGAGCGGCTCGAGATCCACCCGGATAAGTACCGGCTGATCCCGACGGCGGACGGGGTGGATTTCTGCGGCTACGTGGTGCGTGCCGATGGGCGGGTGCGGGTGCGCTCGGCGAATGCGCGGCGATTCCGCAGGAAGTTCCGCTGGATGCGGCGGGAGGTGCGGATGGGGTGGCTCGACCCGGCGGAGCTGACCGCCTCGGTGCGGGCCTGGGTGGCGCATGCGGAGCATGCGCAGAGCTGGGGCTTGCGCCGGGCGGTGCTGGGGCCTTGAATGTGCGGCGGGATGTCCGGGCGAAAAACGGCTGGTGAGTCGCGGGTGATCCGCGGCGGCAACTGGAACAACAACTCCAACAACCTGGCGTCGTCGAACCGCAACAACAACAGCCCCACGAACGAGAACAACAACATCGGTTTCCGTGTCGCAGGCTCCCGGCCGGGGAGGGCCTCCGGGTCGGCCCCGGACAAGCCACTGCTTGCGGCCAGAATCGCGGAGGGCGGGTGCCGTCCGCGGCCGTGCCGCGCTCAGGAACCACCGGAGATTCCGGCGGGAGACCTCCACGGAAGTCTCCGGCGAATCAGCCACGGCTCCGTCGCGGTGAGTAGCCTTTCGGGCGAAAGCCGTGGCGGGGTCACCGGCGCATCACCCAGCAGGATTGTTTCGTCATGTTGATTCGGATGGGGCAGGGGCGGAGGGGTGAGCCCGAGAAGGGGTGGGAGAAGCCACCGCCGAAGCGGACGCCTCGGTGGGTCGGATGGATGGTCGGTGGGGTCGTGCTGGTATTGGGAATCGGGCTGGCGGTGATGTTGTGGCCGCGCGGGGAGGGAGAGATCCATGCCGCGGCGGCACCGGTCGCGGAGGTGCGAAACGCGCTGGAGGAGGCGGAAGCCGTGGCGCAGGCGTTCCTTGCCGGCAGCGGGATGGAGGAGCGCCTGCGGTGGGTGAGGAACGCGGAGGAAGTCCGAAATCGAGTCGCCGACTATCCCTCCGCGGCGCGGAGTGAGGTTGGGGAGATCGAGAAGATGATCGGGCATGGCGGCGGCACGACGGCCTTCGCGGTGGCGCTGCCCTCGGGAGAGGTGCGGCTGCTGGAGGTGGTGGACACGCCGGAGGGGCCTCGGGTCGATTGGGACGCGTATGCGCGGCATGGCACGGCGACCTGGGAGGACCTTTGGTCGGGCAAGGCGGAACGTGCGGTGGTAAGGGTGTTTTGTGAACCTTCGACCGAGTATCCTGAGCCTTTCGACGACTGGGAGCGGTGGACGACTTTTCGCCTGAGCAGTCCCGATATGGGGCGTGTGGCGCTCGGTTTCGCAGAGATCGGGACGGTGCGCGAGGAGATGATGAAGAAAGTGGTACTGGGATCGGCGCGGTATCGTCAGCGCTTCGTGCTCGAGGTGGTGCGGCACGAGGGGGCGGGGGAGCCCTTGTTTGAAATCGTGAAGTGCCGGGCGGTGGGCTGGATCGAGGGCGAGCGGCCGGTGGAGGAGATCTGGGCGGAGCGGCCAGAGGCGGACTGAAGTCCGCGCCCGTGCGATGGGTCGCGCTTCTCCGCGCCTCGGTGGCGGGGAATTCGGTCGTTTCCCGCTTGATCGCAAAACGAATCCATCTATCCTGTGAGCATGAAAAATGTCACAGTTTCTGTGGATGATGAAACTTACCACAGGGCGCGCGTGAGGGCGGCGGAGCAGCGGTCTTCGGTGTCGGCGGTGGTGCGGGAAATGCTCGGCAAATTTGCCGCCGAGGAGACCGAATTCGAGCGCTTGAAACGGCGGCAGCAGGCCGTGCTGGCACGCTTGAAGAAGCGATCGGCTCGGTTCTCGGCTGGCAGGCGGTTGAGTCGGGACGAACTCCATGATCGCGATGCCCTTCGTTGATACCAACGTGCTGCTCTACCTGGTGAGTGGCGATCGGGGAGAGTCGGCGAAGCAGGAAAAGGCTGCGGAGATTCTGGAGCGCGAGGATTTGTTTCTCTCGGTGCAGGTGCTGCAGGAGTTTTATGTGCAGGCGACCCGACTCGGGCGGTCCGATGCCTTGACCCACGAGGAGGCGGTGGAGTTGATCGAGAGCTGGAAGCGGTATCCGGTGCAGGAGCTGACCGTGGGAATTCTGGATCGGGCGCTGGCGGCGAAGGTCCGCTGGCAGCTCTCCTACTGGGATGCCGCGATTCTGGAGGCGGCGCGGGAAATGGAGTGCGAGGAGCTTTGGTCGGAGGATCTGGCCGACGGACAGGACTACGGTGGTGTGCGGGTGGTGAATCCCTTTGCGTGACAGTTTGCGGCGGGCCGCCGCAACCACGGCCTGCCCCGGGCCGGGGCAGCCACGCACCACGAAAGACGGCTTGCGGCGGGCCGCCGCCACCACGGCCTGCCCCGGGCCGGGGCAGCCACGCACCACGAAAGACGCCGCCGGGCACGAGGGCCGGGCGGCGTTGGGAAGGGAAATGGGGGAAAGCGCCTCAGGCGGCCGCTTCCTTCTTCTTCTCGAGCGCTGCCTTGGCCTGCTCGACGATGGCCGTAAAGGCTTCGGCGTCGTTCACGGCGAGGTCAGCGAGGATCTTGCGGTCGGCTTCGATGCCGGCGGCGTTGAGTCCCTCGATGAAGCGGGAGTAGGTGAGTCCCTCGTTGCGGGTCGCGGCGCTGATGCGCTGGATCCAGAGACGACGGAATTGCCCCTTCCGCTTCTTGCGGTCGCGGTATTCGTATTCCTGGGCCTTGCGGACGGCGTCCTTGGCGTAGCGGTAGAGCTTCGAGCGGAATCCGCGGAAGCCTTTGGCACGCTGGAGGACCCGCTTGCGGCGGGCGCGGGAGGCCGGGCTGTTGGTTGCGCGTGGCATGGTGTGGTATCAGGTCGGACGGGCCGTTGGTTTCGTCTTCCTCCTGCCGTCTCGCTCGTCCGGTGGTATCTCGCGTTGGCGGGATCTGGCGGCAATGGAGGCCCGTCGTTTGACGCCGACGGGGGCGTGGTGATGTCTCGGGACCCGGTTCAGGCGAAGGGAAGGTTTTCCTTCACGTTCTTGATGTCGGCGTCGGAAACAAGCGTGGCCTTGCCCAGATTCCGCTTGCGTTTGCGGTTCTTGTTCTGGAGCAAGTGGCGCTTGCCCTGCTTCCGGCGCAGGACCTTCCCGGTGCCGGTCACCTTGAAGCGCTTGGCGACAGCCTTGCGGGTCTTTGCTTTTCCTGCGGTTCGAGCCATGGGGCGGCGAAACTAGGACTCAGGGCCGGGTTGGCAAGGCAAAAGTGGGTGGAAACGAGGGAAAACCGTGGTGGCGGGTCCTCCCGGTCGTCGCCTTTCCCGGTGCTGGCCCGGCCGCGGGCGCAAGAGCGGCTTCCGCAGTCGGCAGGTTCCCCGCAATCGCTGATAGATGCGGGACCCGCAGGCGTAGCCTCTGGTGATGAACTCGCGCGTGGAGTGGGTGATATGGCCGGGACGGAATTCCTTCCCTGGACTCGTGGTGCTGGCGATCACCCTCGGCCTCCTTGCGGGCCCTTCCCTTGCGGATCAGGCGGGTGAACGGATCGCCCTTTTCAACGGCAAGGACCTCACCGGCTGGGAGGGCGCTCCGGGCTGGTGGACGGTCGAGGACGGGGCGCTGACCTCGGAGAGCACCGTGGAAAAGCCCTGCAAGAAGGCCAATTATCTCGTCTGGACCGGGGGACAGCCCGCGGATTTCCAACTCGACCTGGATTTCAAGCTGAGCGGGCAGGGCAACTCGGGAATCCAGATCCGCTCCGAAAGGCGGCCGAACTTCGACATGTTCGGTTACCAGGCGGACATGACGGGTGAGGGGAAGCTGATCGGTTACATCTACCACCACAAGCACGGGCTGGTCGCCGAGCGGGGCCAGCGGGTCACCCTGGATGCCGGGGGCGAGCGGCACGTCGAGGCCCTGGACAAGCCCGCACACCTTCTCAGGCACTACAAGGCGGGCGAATGGAATCACTACCGCATCCTCTGCCGGGGCGGTGAAATCACCGTCTGGCTCAACGGCGTGGAGATGTGCCACATCGCCGACCAGGGTTCCGCCACGGCCGCGAAAAGCGGGTGGATCGGACTTCAGATGCATCCGGGTCCGCCCATGAAGGTGCAGTTCAAGAACCTCCACCTGACGTCGTTGAACGCCACGCCGGCACCCTGAACCAAACCATTCGATCCTATGACATCCACTCGTCGAGACTTCATGAAGCGGGCCGCCACGCTCACCGGCGTCTCCGCGTTTGCTCCCTCGATCGCCCTCGGCGGGAAACGCCGCGTCGGCCCCAATGACCAGATCACGGTGGCCGGGATCGGCCTCGGCCCCCGGGGTCGCAAGGTGCTCGAACCCTTTCTCGACCATCCGGCGGTGCGTTTCGTCGCCATCGCCGATGTTCAGGAGTCCCGGCGCGAGATCATCCGCAGGACGGTGAACCGGCATTATGGAAACGAGGAATGCCGCTCCTTCATCGACATGGGCGAGATCTTCGGGCGGGACGACATCGATGCGGTGATCATCGCGACCTCGGATCGTTGGCACGGCACCGCCTCGATTCTCGCCGCACAGGCCGGCAAGGACATCTACTGCGAGAAGCCCTGCACGATGAGCATCGAGGAATGCCGCCAGCTCGACGAGGCGGTCCTCAAGCACGGGCGGATCTACCAGGGTGGCATGCAGCGCCGCAACGTCGACAATTTCCAGCTCGCTGCCGAGCTCGCGCGCTCAGGCAAACTCGGCAAGCTGCACACCCTGCATGCGGGCATCTGGCTGCCGGTGCCGGTGAAGCCCGACCTTCCGGGTCAACCGGAACCGGACCCCGCGGTGATCGACTGGAACCGCTGGCTCGGCCCGGCGCCCGACCGACCCTACAACGAGGCGTATGTCCGCGGCCGGTGGCGGCACCACGCCGGGCTTTCCGCCGGGTGGGGCCTGCACGACTGGGCCTCCCACACGGTGAACATGTGCCAGTGGGCGATCGACGCCGACGACACGGCGCCGGTCGAGTACTGGACCGAAGACGACAGGCTTTGCGCGCGCTACGCCAACGGGGTCAACCTGGTGATGCGGCTGGCGGGTTTCGGGAAGGAAGGCGACTGGCTGGGACTTGGATCCTGCCCGGTGCGTTTCGAGGGCGACAAGGGATGGGTCGAGGCCGGCGACAACAGCGAGATCGCCTTCAGCGACCCCTCGATCCACGATGGTGACATGCCGGCCGAGATGTATGGCATCGACCCGGCCAAGCATGTCCGGGAGTTCATCGACTCCATCAAGTCGAGGCGCCCGACCGCTTGCAACTCCACCGTGGTGCGCCATACCGAGGTCGCCTGCCATGCGTCGGCGATCAGCTGGAAACTCGACCGCCGGCTGAAGTTCGATCCCGTCAAGGAGACCTTCACCGGCGACGACGAGGCGAACGCGCTGTGCTCCTACGAGCGGCGGGCGCCGTTTACGATCTGAGGTGCCGCGGAAGACTTTGGCTCCTAGAGTGCCGGTTTCATAACCGGCGCTCCTTCAGCAGACCGGGCACTGGTTGATCTGGGCGAAGAAGTCGTTGCCCTTGTCGTCGACCAGGATGAAGGCGGGGAAATTCTCCACCGTGATCTTCCACACCGCCTCCATGCCGATTTCCGGGAACTCGACGACCTCCTGGCTGCGGATGTGCTCCTTGGCCAGCAGCGCGGCGGGTCCTCCGGCCGAGCCGAGGTAGAAGCCGCCGTGCTTCTTGCAGGCATCGGTGACCTGCTGCGAGCGGTTGCCCTTGGCCAGCATCACCATCGATCCGCCGTGGCTTTGGAAGAGATCGACGTAGGGGTCCATGCGTCCCGCCGTGGTCGGACCGAAGGAGCCGGAGGGCATGCCTTCCGGGGTCTTGGCCGGGCCGGCGTAGTAGACCGGGTGCTGCTTGAAATACTCGGGCAGCTCGCCGGTTTCATCGAGCCGCTCCTTGAGCTTCGCGTGGGCGATGTCGCGGGCGACGATGATGGTGCCGCTGAGCGATACCGCGGTGGTGACCGGATACTTGCTCAGGGTGGCGAGGGTCTTCTCCATGCCCTCGTCGAGGTTGATCTCGACGCCGGAGAACTTCCAGTTCCGGTACTCGTCCGGGATGTACTGGCCCGGGTTCTTCTCAAGCTTCTCGAGGAAGATGCCGTCCTTGGTGATCTTCGCCTTGGCCTGGCGGTCGGCCGAGCAGGAGACGCCGATGCCGACCGGGCAGGAGGCACCATGGCGGGGCAGGCGAATCACGCGCACATCGAGCGCGAAATACTTGCCGCCGAACTGCGCGCCAATCCCGACCTCGCGGGCGATGGCCAGGAACTCCTTTTCCAGTTCGAGGTCACGGAAGGCACGACCGTGCTCGTTGCCGGTGGTCGGAAGCTCGTCGTAGTAGCGCGTCGAGGCCATCTTGACGGTCTTGAGGCAGGTCTCCGCCGAGGTGCCACCGATGACGAAGGCGAGGTGGTAGGGCGGGCAGGCGGCGGTGCCGAGCGAGCGCATCTTTTCGATGGCGAACTCGCGGAGCCGCTTCGGGTTCAGCAGGGCCTTGGTTTCCTGGTAGAGGAAGGTCTTGTTGGCCGAGCCGCCGCCCTTGCTGACGAAGAGGAACTTGTAGGCATCGCCCTCGGTCGCATAGAGGTCGATCTGGGCGGGAAGGTTGGTCTTGGTGTTGGTCTCCTCGAACATCGAGAGGGGGGCCGTCTGCGAGTAGCGGAGATTCTCCTCGGTGTAGGTTTTGTGGATGCCCTTCGACAACCATTCGGCGTCGTCGCAACCGGTCCAGACCTGCTGGCCCTTCTTGCCGATCACGGTCGCGGTGCCGGTGTCCTGGCAGTTCGGGAGGATGCCGTTGGCGGCGATCTCAGCATTCTTCAGCAGCATTGCGGCGACCATGCGGTCGTTGTCGGTCGCCTCGGGGTCGTCGAGGATCGCGGCGACCTGCTTCAGATGACTGGGGCGCAGCATGAAATTGATCGCCTTGAACGCCTCGTTGGAGAGGAGGGCGAGGGCCTCGGGCTGGATCTTGAGCATCGGCTTCCCGTCAAACTCGCCGACGGAGACATGCTCGGAGCTGATCTTCTCGTACTCCGTGGTGTCGGGGCCGAGCGGGAAGGGGTCCTGATAGTGGAACGGCTTTTCGGACATGCGGGGACTCTACGGAGAGCCCGCCGCAGGTCCAGCGCATCGGAGGAAACGCGTGGAAGCGGATAGAATCGGAGCGACGAAAAGCCCGCCGTCCATGCGGGAGGGCGGGCTGCAATAGAGAGAGAAGGGACTTTCGACCTTGGACCTTCAGACCTTTGGACCTCCGTCCCTCCGAGTCGTCTCCCCTCGGAAACCCGCTTAAGCAAGCGGCATTCGGGCTAGCGACGGCGCCGCAGAAGAAGCACACCACCCAGCAGCCCGAGCAGGGCGACGGATGGTTCAGGTATGACCCCGGTGGTGATCCACAGGCGGTCCTGCTCGCCGGTGGCATCGGCATAGTAGTAGGTCAGGCCGCCCTGATCGGTCCAGGTGCCGCTGCGCACGTTTGCGAGGTAGGTTTCGGCGAGGCTCACGGCGTCGGCGGTCACGCCGCTGTAGCCGCTGGCGAAATCGACGATGGAAAGATCGCCAGGGAATGCTCCGAGGTCGTCGAGCGATAAGTTCGAGGTGATGACCGGATCCTCCACGATCTCCCAGTAGGCGATCTGGATGGCGACTCCGACGACATCGGGGTCCTGGACGAGCGTGTCGCGGGCCAGAACAAACTCCGAGATGGCATTCGAAAACAGGGCACGGGCGGCGCTTTCCTGACTGCCGGTCAGCGGTCCGAAGCCCTCGCTCACTGAGTAGGTCGACGAGCCTGTCGGCCCGACGAACATCTCGGCGCAGATGTCAAAGACCTCGACCTCGCTGAGGTCGGACAAGGTCAGCGTGGTCTCCTTGAAGTCGGGAGTGACGTCGTAGGTTGGCGAACCGCTCTTCTGGGCAACATCGTTGAAGGTGATGTTTCCCGTGGTGTAGACACCCTCGGTTCGATACGTGTTCGGGCCGTAGGGAAAGGTCTGGTCGGCCGAAAAGGTCTGGCCGAACGAGGGCAGCAAGAGGCCGGTGCCAATGGCGCTGACGAACAGGATGAGTCTGGGGGACATGTAAGGAAGAGGGTGGAATTCCGTCACGTCGTGGGTGCGACGCCCGTCGTCGTTGTGAATAACTTGATTTTCCGGGGCCGACAAGGAATTAATCGAGGGCTTTCCGGGTTCCAAACCAGGCCGGATGGCGGAGAATTCCCGTGATGAAACGGCCGACGCAGCAGGCACACGAGATCGTGAGCGGGGTGGTGAAGGAGGGCGAGACCGGGGTCGACGCGACGGCGGGAAATGGTCACGACTCCTTGTTTCTCGCCGGTTTGGTCGGGGAGTCGGGCAGGGTGGTGGCGTTCGACGTGCAGGAGGCGGCGATTGAATCGACGCGGCGGCGCTTGGAGGATGCGGGGGTGGCGGGGTGCATCGACCTGTGGTGCGAGTCCCATATCCGGATGGCCGAGAGGGTGGAGCCGGGCGTGGGTGCGGTGATGTTCAACCTCGGATACCTGCCGGGCGGGGATCATGCGCGGATCACCCGGACCGATGAAACGCTTCGGGCGTTGGAGGTCGCGGTCGGTCTGCTGCGGACGAGTGGCATCCTGACGGTGGTGTGCTATCCCGGGCATCCCGGTGGAGACGAGGAAGCGGCGGCGGTGAAGGCTTGGGTCGAAGCGCGTGGTGGCCAGGTGTTTCCGCAGGCCCGGAAGGGCGCGCCCTTCCTGGTGGTGTGGGAGCGCCGATTGTGAAATCGGCATCCGCATGAGGAGCGGTTGAGGCACCTCGAGACGGGAGGTCGATGTTGAGGCGGATCGAGAGCGGGTGATCTGGCGTGCCGATTTCATAATCGGCGCTCCTTTGGCTCTTGGCGCTGCACCTGATCGGCGAGACGAATGAGTTTCACCGGGTCGCTTTTTCCGTCAGCATGAACATCATGAAGCTCGCCATCCTGATCCTGCTCGGCATCGGCACCGTCGTGCTTGCGAACGGCGGTGGTTATCGTCGCGGAGGCGTCGAGGCCATGGGGGATGTCGCGGGCTTCGAGCCGGAAAACACGGAGAAGGTGCGGATCGTCGACGAACTGCTGCGGTTCGAGTGCCACGAGAGCTTCGCGGATGTCGAGGTGCGCTACCTGATGAAGAACCTGACCGGCCGCGCGGTGACGGTGCGTTTCGGGTTTCCGGTGGAGGAGAGCTACGACGCCGGGACCGATCCCGGTGGCTCGCCAGCGATGAAGCGACCGGAGGGGCGCGAGGATCTCCTTTACTGCGAGAACTACCGGATCGAGGCCGCGGGCCGGGCGGTGAAGGCGAGGTGGGAGCCCGAGCCGAAGCCGAAGCGCAACCCGGACGTGCACGAGGACTGGGATGTGACGCGCTTCGACAACATCAAGGGCTGGCTCGTTTCCGAGGTGAAGTTCGCGGGGGACGAGGAGAAACCGGTGCGGATCTCGTTCCGCAGCCGGCTGCCGCGGACGGAGACGGGAGTGAGCGACGACGGCCACGTGGAGGCGGTCGTATTTCCCTACCGGCTCTCGACCGCGGCGGTGTGGGGCGGGACGATCGCCCGCGGTCGCATCGAGTTGGTGCCGGTGGACATCGATCCCGCCGACCTGCGGGTGATCAAGCCGGTGAACCGGTTCCGCCGCGAGGGGGCGAAGTGGGTGTGGGAGTTTCAAAACCTCGAGCCGACGCTCGACGACGACCTCTCGATCGAGGTCCAGCCCGAGGAATACAGCTACGGGCGGTCGCTTGGTGATTGGGATGATCCGACCAGCCATGTGAGTTACCGATCCCGGGCGGGGAAATGGTCGATGAGCCATGCAAATTACGAGGTCCGTGCGAGTTCGACGCTGGCGGATGACGGCGACATTTCCTACTCGCCCGCCAAGGTGAGGGAGTGGGAGGGTGCGTGGAGCGAGGGGGTCGAGGGGAACGGCGCGGGCGAGTGGCTGGAGCTTACGCCGAACGTGCCGAAACCGTTGAAGGCGATCGAGATCGTGCCGGGATACGACAAGAGCGACGACCTCTTCGCCGCGAACGCGCGCCCGAAGCGGGTGGAGGTGCTGCTCAACGGTGAGCATCGCTTCGAGGCGGAGATCGAGGATGCGAAAGGGGCGCAAAGCATCCGGGTTCGGGGCTATGACAAGCCGGTGAAGACCGTCAGACTGACCTTCAAGGAGGTTCATCCGGGCTCGCGCTTCGACGACCTGTGCGTGAGTGGAGTGCGGTTGGAGGTGGCGCTCGAGCGGAAGCCGGAGATCACGCCGCAGCGGTGAGAGCTGTCGGGGTGCTGCTGCTGCTGGGAGTCATGACCGGGACGGTCATGCCGCGGGAAGCTCTTCCCGTGTTTCTGGCTGACAACCACGCGGAGAATTTCGGCTGGATCTCGCGGACCTTTGATCTCGATGCGGAGCACGTGCTGGTGCTGACCGATGCGCATTCGGATGCATCGGCGGTCGAGCGTTCCGGGGAGATCCGCGAGCGGCTGCGGAGGGTGGCGAGCGAGGACGAGCGGGCGGAGAGGATTGAGGCCTGGCGGTCGGGCGGAAGAATCCAGGCCTACAACTGGATCGAGCCGCTGATGCCGCGGCCCTTCGGGCAGGTGCTGTGGGTGGCGCCGGGCGGCGACCTGCGTGCGATGCTGGCGGATGCGCGGCGGGCTTGCGACGGGCGCCTCGAGGTCGAGCCGCGGTCGGCCGGCACGCTGGGAGAGCGGTGGCGGGTCACTGACCTCGCTGCCATGGAGTCATGGAAGCCCGGGATGAGGCCGGTGGTGTGGAGTCTCGATCTCGACTTTTTCGCGGAGATGGACGCAATGGAAGCTGCGGCGTCCTTCGAGCGGATGTGGGTGGCGGCGATGGATTGGCCGGGGCTGTGTGGAGTGGGGGTCTCGGTTTCCCGGCCATGGCTGGAAAGCGACGCGCAGGCCGACCGGTTGGTGGCGATGTTGCTGTCCGCCGTTTCGCGGACGCGGGGGGCGGTGCTGGAGATCGACGCCTCGATCGACGACCGGCCTGATGACTCGCTCCACTCCCGCCGGGGCAGTGTGAAACGGTGGGACCTCGCCGCGGCCTCGCCGGAGGTGAAGGGTTGGATCGGGCGGCTCGGATCTCGGTGCGGGGTGCTTGACCGGGTTCGTCGCCACGCGTTCCCGGCGCTGCCGGTGCGGCTGGAGGTCGAGGGTTTGGAGACCGATCTCGACGGCGTCTGGCGGATCCCGCCGGACCTCGTGCCGGTGTTGCGGTTGCGGGGGGCGGAGGGCAGCGGACGGGTGCGCTGGCGCGAGTTGAGGCCGGCGCGCAAGGCCTACGACCTGCTCCCCGAAACCGGCCTTGGCAAGGGGTTCTCGGGAGGTGCCGGACGGTGGATTTACGAGCGCCCGGTGCCGCTGGCCACCACGGAGGACTTTGCGCTGTCCTGGAAGCCATGGCTGGCCAGCAAGTCTCGGATCCGGATCGAGGCGTCGTATGAGAAGGACGGACACTGGCTGCCGGCGGGCGTGATCGAGATGCGATTTCAGCATGGTGCCGGGTTCCGTGGGGCGTTGTCGGAAACGATGGGCATGCCCTATGTCTTCGGCATCGCCGGGGTGGAGGAGGATGATCTGACAGGCGTGGAATCCGGTTGGGGTGCGGATTGTTCCAACGTGCTGGTGCATGCTTGGCGTCGCTGCGGGGTGCCGATGGAGTGGGGCGATCCCGGCCGATTGCGGCGGCAGTTGGTCGAGTGGTCGGGCCGTTTGGCACCGGAGGCGATCGAGCGGGGAGTGATGATCGACTTCGGGAGTCACGTCGCGGCCTTGTTCGAGGACCGGGAGCCTTGGGGATGGATCGGCCCGGAGGACCGGGTGTTCCATCATCTCGGGGGTTGGGCGGAGATCACCACCGTTGCAGCACTGCAGGAGGGCCGGCCGCCGTTCCGGGTTTGGGTGCTTCCGGAGCGGGAGGAGGTCGTCGTGAGGGTCGCTGGAGATGTGGTGCCGGTCGGGGATGTCGCGGCAGTGGCGGGATTTGAAAAGGGAGGGGCCGACCTGTTTGTCGCGAATCTGGAGGGCGTGCCGACCCGTTTGCCGGCCGTCGGCGCGGCGCGCCACGATTTTCGTTTTCCACCGGAGCGGCTGGGCTGGTTGCGGGAGCGGGGAGTGGACGCGGTTTCGCTGGCGAACAACCATGCTGGCGACGCGGGGTCGGAGGGCCTCGTCGACGGACTGGCGGAGCTTCGCAAGGCGGGCATCGGGGTGTTTGGTGCGGGCCGGGACGCTGCGGAGGCTTGCCGTCCCTGGGTGTCTGAAGGTGTTGCGTGTTTCGGGGTTTCGCTCGTGCCGTCGATGGCGGCGGGCGACGGACCGGGGGTGGCGGCCGTTCCCCGGCACGCCCGCCTGATCGAGCACGAAATCGCGGCGGCGCGGGCACGGGGCGAGTCGGTCGTGGTCCTCGTGCATGGTGGCGACGAGTACCGCCGGGAGGTCAACGACGATCAGCGCCGTTGGGCGCGCTGGTTGGTCGCGCGCGGGGCGCGGCTGTTGGCTGGATCGGGTCCGCATGTGGTGCAGCGCGAGGAAGCTCACGGCGGCGCGGTGGTCGTGCACTCGCTTGGCAACGCGGTCTTCCCCAAGAAGCTGAAAGGTGCCGACGGAGGCAGGATTGGAGAGTGGACCGTCCCCGGCACGCCCCGAACCCCCGAGTGAGCCCACGGAGTGAGCCACGGAATGCCCCATCGGGGTGCGGATGGATTGCTGCTAATTTTTTAGCAGCAATGGTTGTGGGCTGAGGGTGGAGCGCCGGTTGTGAAACCGGCATGTCAAGGAAGGGTGCCGTGGGTGCCGTGGGTGCCGTGGGTGCCGGGGGGGCAACTGGAAGTGGCGGGCAGCGGCAGGTGGCCGGGTCTTTCAGGCCCGGCATCACGAATGTCGATCCGGGCCACGGGCCTGGAAGGCCCGGCCACAGTCCGCCGCATGCCGATTACGCCGACTCGCTCCGCCCACCATTTTCAGTTGCACCCTGCCGGGGGTGCCGTTTGGACGTGAGGTCGGGTTTTGAGGGGTATCAGGAGCCGATGAGCATGCGTGCCGGTTTCAGCACCGGCGCTCCTTGCTTCCCTTGCCGGGGGGAATGCTTAGAAACGCCCGGTGACGAAGTGGTGCGGATGGTTTGCAGCGGCGTTCCCGCTTTGGATCGTGCTGGGTTGCGCGTGGGCGTGGATCCAGCCGGAGGCGTGGACGTGGTTTGCTCCGTGGATCCGCCCGGGCCTCGGGTTGATCATGCTGGGCATGGGGCTGACCCTGCGCGTGGCGGACTTCGCGGCGGTGGCGAGGCAGCCGAAGGCGGTGTTTGCCGGCGTGGCCGCGCAATTCGTGATCATGCCGGTCAGTGGCTGGCTGGTGGCGAAAACCTTCGCCCTGCAGCCGCAGCTGACACTGGGCTTGATCCTGGTGGCCTGCTGTCCGGGTGGAACCGCGAGCAACGTGATCTGCTATCTGGCCCGGGCGAACGTGGCGCTCAGCGTCCTGATGACGATGTGCTCGACCTTCGCCGCCGTCGTACTGACGCCCCTCTTGACCAAGTTGCTGGCGGGAAAGGTTCTGCCTGTGGATGCCCTCGAGCTTTTCAAGTCGATGCTGGTGATCGTGCTGCTGCCCTTGGTGGCGGGGATCGCGGTGAATTCAGGCGTCGGCAGGCTCAAGCGGGCCGAGGTGGTCCGAAAAGGAGTGGATGCCATCGGCCCGGTGATCAGCGTGCTGGTGATCGTCCTGATCGTCGGCTGCATCGTCGCGCTGAAGCGTGATTTGATCGCCGCCGCGGGGGTGCCGCTGTTTGTAGCGGTCTTCGCGCTGCACGCGCTGGGGTTTGGCGTGGGCTATGCGGTGATGGGGATGATGGGGCGGGACGTGGGGATGCGCCGCACCGCCTCGATCGAGGTCGGGATGCAGAACAGCGGTCTTGGTGCGGCCCTGGCGACCAAGCATTTCGCCGAGTTCGCCCTGGCACCGGTGCCGGCGGCAATCTCCGCGGTGTATCACTGCATCATCGGCAGTGTGCTGGCGGCGTGGTGGCGGAGAAAGCCGCCGGCGGGAATGCCGTGACTGCCGAAAAACGGCCGGTCCCGGTTGGGGCCAGCCGTTTGAGGAAAGAAGTAAGTGCGACTCAGTAAACCTCGCCTTCGTGGAAGAAGCGCCGGATCTCGGCGGTGGCGGTTTCCGGGCCGTCGGAGGCGTGGCAGACGTTGCGCATCTTGGCGTCGCCGCCCTTGTCGCCGAAATCACCGCGGATGGTGCCGGCGGCGGCTTCCTTGGAGTCGGTCGGCCCGAGCAGGTCGCGGACCTTGGAAATCACGTCTTCGCCTTCCAGCACCATGGCAATCACCGGAGTCTCCTGCATGAACGAACGGACGTCCGGGAAGAAGGGCTTGTCGGCGATGTGGGCGTAGTGCTCGGCGAGGATTTCGTCGCTGAGGGACATCATCTTGAGGGCGCGGATCTTGAAGCCTTCCTTCTCGAAGCGGGAAAGCACGGTTCCGACGATGTTCTTGGCGACGGCGTCGGGCTTGAAAAGAATGAGGGTGGTCTCGGTGGCCATGCGCGGGGAGGTAGGGTGGGGGAGACCCGTAGGCAAGACTTTTGAGGCACCGGGCTCCTCAGAGCGATCCGCCGATCTCGTGGGCAAGCCGGGCGAGAAGCCGGGAGTGGGCGGCGGCAAGGGCGTCGTAGCCGTCGGTCTCGAGCGGTTCGGTACCCGACCAACTCCTGCTGGCCGTCATGCGGCGGTCGGGGAGCGAGTAAACGCGCCATGCCGCCTCGAGGAAGGCATCGCCATCGGCCGTGCCGTGCATCTGGCGGATGTCGATGCTGATCTGCCGGGTCAGGTCGCCGTCGTCGGACCATGGATAGGTGCGGACGTTGCCGGTGCCGAGTCGTCTTCCGAGATTGGCGGCGAGGACGGACGCGACATTGTCCTCGAGGTCGCCGGCCCAGCGGTGGGACTCGGCGACGGCCAGGCGGTTGCCGCTTTCCTGGAAGACGAGATTCGGACGGTCGATGTAGGCGGCGACCGCCACCGGGCCGACGCCGATCCCGCGCCCGCCGCCGGAAGGGGCCGGGCCCTCGGGGGTGAGGAGATAGTAGGACTTGGAAGGCGCGCAGGAAGTGATCGATCCGGCTGCCAGAACGAGCAGGCAGGAATTTCCAATGACCAGGCACCAATGCCAAAACGAAGGCGGTCGGCGTGTCGTGGCAAGGGGTGCGGAGGATCTCATTTCGGCATTCGGCATTGGAGCATTTGGCATTGGCGAGGAGCGTCAGCGACGGGCCTTGGGAATCGGATCACCCGACGATTCGCGCCCGAAGAGCAGCGAGTTGGGTTTCTCGTCGATGGTGTTCGAAAGGGTCTCGAAGGCCCGCAGGGCGGACCGGAGTTCGTCAAGGGTCCGGCGCAGATCGCCCTGGACGGGGCCGCCCGGTCCGAGGGATTCGATGGAGGTCTGAAGTTCCGCGAGGGTCTTGTTGAGGTTCTCGGGGATCTCGCGGGTGGAGTCGTCGGCGATGAACCCGCGCACCTCGGCGAGGGTGTTCTCCAGCTCGGTCATGGTGTTGCGCGACTCGGCCAGGGTCAGCGCCGTTTCGTCCGCGGCCTCCTGGAAGCTTGCGAGGGACTCCTCGAGCGGCAGTTTCTCGATCTTCGCCAGGATGGCGTTCACCCGGACCTCCAACTGCGCGAGGCCGGAGGATATCGTGGGGATTACCTGGTATTCGCCCCGCTGACCGACCGTCGCCGGGGGGGCATCGGGGAAGATATCGAGATCGATGTAGAGAGCCCCGGTGATCAGCGACGCGGTGGCAAGACGGGCGCGGAGGCCGGCCTCGACCGCGCCGGCAAGGTCGATTTCATCGTTCCTGCCGAGCGCCGATGCCCGCCGAAAGGCATTGGAGTCGAGTTCGATGATCACCGGAATCCGCCGGTCGCCGGGTTGCACTTCGTCGAGGGAGATGTCGACCACGCGGCCCAGCGGGATCCCGCGAAACTCGACCGGGGCATCGGCGCGAAGGCCGCGCACCGACTGGGCGAAGAGCAGCAGCAGACGAAGATCCGCCTCGAAGGTCGAGAGGGCCGCCTCTTCATCCCGGTGCAGGGCGAAGGACATGTCGTTCTCCGCGGGGGGCGCATCGAGGAATTTCGACGGGGTCGAAAAGGAGGCGCCGCCCGTGACCAGCGATTGCACGGTGGGCGTGCGGAACTTGAAGCCCTCGGTCCCGGCACTCACCTCGATGCCGCTGTTGTTCCAGAAGCGGCTGCTGGAGCGCACCAGGCTGGCGTATTCCTTTTCGATGAAGATGTCGAAGCGGACCCCGTCGGCCTCGGCATCGAGGGTGGTTCGCTCGACCCGTCCGACCTCGTAGCCTCGGTGGTAGATCGGTGCCCCGACGCTGAGCGAGCCGGCGTCTTCGGCGACCAGGGAAAGCCGCAGCCCGGGGACGTTGGCCGGCGTGACGGGGGGCTCCTCGAGACCGGCGAAGTAGTCCGTCCGCGGACCGGACTCGGCCGGGTCGAGTTCGATGTAGGCACCCGTGATCAGGGTGCCGAGGCCGGAGACGGCGCTGGTCGAGACCCGCGGGCGGACGACCCAGAAGCGGCTGTCCCGCTTGAGCAGATCCTCGTAATCGGAGTCGATGCGCAGTTCCACCCGCACGCCGTCGAGATCGTCGGAGAGCCGGACATTCTCGACGATGCCGACTTTCACCGAGCGACAGCGGACCTCGGTCTTGCCGGTGGAGATGCCTTCCGCCGTCTCGAAGAACACCGTGGCCAGCGGTCCGCGGGCGGTGCGATCCTGCCACACCAGCCATGAGGCGAGGCCAAGGGCCACCAGCGGCACCAGCCACACGGAGCTGATGCGGCGCCTCGGTCGCACCTTGGGTTTCGGGGTTTCGTCGCTCATGAGGTCCGGCGTTGGCGATCCCAGAGCAGGCGGGGATCGAATGACATCGCGGCAAGCATGGTGAGAATGACGACCGAGGCGAAGGATAAAGCCGCGGGACCCGGGGTGATCGTCATCAGCGTGCCGAGCCGGACGAGGCAGACGAGGATGGCGACGACGAACACGTCGATCATCGACCAGCGGCCGACGATTTCGGTGACGTGGTAGGTGAGGGCGAGGCGGTGGCCGGTGCCGCCGACCTTGCCGGTGGCGGCGAGACACAGCCAGGCCAGGGCCACGATCTTCAGGACCGGAATGATGACACTGGCGGTGAAGATGATGATTGCCACGGGGTAGGAGCCCATTTCCCAGAAGGTGATCACGCCGGAAATGATGGTGCCGCCGTCCTCGCTGCCGATGCCCGACACGTTCATGACCGGAAGCGACATGGCCGGAACGTAGAGGGCGATCGAGGCCAGCAGGAGGGCCACGGTCCGGGCGAGGCTGTTCGGCTTGCGCAGGTGGAGTTTGGCACCGCAGCGGCGGCAGTGGTGATCCGTGGCGGGACTCAGCCGACCGCAGGTGTGGCAGGAGGCGAGGCCCTGGTCGGCCGCGAAGGAAGGCGTGCTCATCGGGCGTTGGCGAGTTCGAGACGGTCCCACAATTCCCGCCGGTCGATGCCGCCGGTGGCACCGGCGATCGAGACCACGACCGCGACCAGTGCCGCGAGGCCGATGTGGAACTGGATCTCGGCGACATCCCCGAGTTTCATCAGCGAGACGATGAACCCGAGCAGGAAGACCTCCAGCATCGACCACGGTTCGGAAGCCTGCAGGGCCCGGGCGACCTGCTTGGCGCCGGGGAGCGCGCGGCCGATCATCAGCGGTCCGCAGAGGTAGAGCAGTGCCGTGGTGAGAAGCAGCGGGGCGATCACCGTGAAGATCAGGCAGAGGCATGCCAGCAGCGGGGCATCATCCGCGGCCAGGGCTTCGACGCAGCCGATCAGAGTCAACTCGTTGCGGTTGCCCGCGGCGCTCATCGAGAGAAAGGGGAAGCTGTGCGCCATTCCCATGAAGATCAGGGCCGCGATGGAGAAACCGGTGGCGCGGGAGAGGGAGTTGGGGCGGTTCTGGTAGAGGAGTTCGCCGCAATGGACACAGAAGGCGGCCTCGCCCTCGCGAAGTCGCGGCGCCGATTGGACGGCGTCGCAGAACTCGCACGCCACCTTTTCGTCCCGCTGCAGGCGCGGCCAGGGAAGTCCGGGGTGATGTTGGATCAGGCGCATGGTCCTCAGAGCGGGCGGGCGTAGGTATCGCAGCGGTTGTGCCAGCCGGCGCGCCAGCGTGACTCGCCGCGTGCCGGGGGCGAGTTGGCGATGCGGCGGTCGAGGGCACGCTTGGCCGAGGCGGCGAATTCCCGGGCGGCGGCTTGCCCGGAAGGCACGTTCTTCATCCCTCGCAGCACCTGGAGCAGCCCCCAGCCCTGGCCGTTGTAGCGCTCGGTGGCCTTGGTGCCGTCGCCCTTGAAGTTGACGTAGTCGATCAGCGCATAGGTGCCGTTCGCCGTGCTCGCGACCTTGTGGTAGTTGTCGCGGATCCGGTTCCGGTCGGAGGCCGGCGCGGCGTCGAGGATCTTCGGCAGCGCGGCCTGCGAGCGGGCGATGATGAAGTCGGTCTGCAGCGTCACGCGATTGGCCAGCCACTGGCGGAGTTCCGTGATGGGCGGGCTGTTGAACTGGGCCTGGAAGGCCGCCTTGTTGGGCCAGGGGGCGTCCGGGTTGGTGCCGATGGCGGGCACCGTGGCCCCGCGCGAGCGGGCGTAGCTGACGAAGCTCGGCCAGCTTTCCTCCCAGCGGCCCTGGAAGTCGGCCGGATACCAGATGAAGTGGCCGATGCCGAGCGAGGGGAATTCCTCGCCGTCATTCCAGGTGGTCAGTCCGTTGATGGTTCCGCCGCATTCGTTCTGCCAGATTTTCCGTCCGATCTTGTTCTTCTCGGCGGCGCTCAGGTTTCCACCCACGCCCGACGGTGAATCGGCGGCCGGGGCGGACGGGCCGCAGGAGGTCACGGCGAGGGCGGAGAAAAGGAGCAGGGCGGGTAAACCGAGAGCTTGCATCCCCCAGCCCTACCCTCAGGCTCGGCCCGTCGCAAGTCGGACCATGAGCAAGATCGATTGGGAAAGAGTCTTCAGTTTCTCGGCAATGGACGCGGTGAAGCTGGTCGTCACGGCGCTGGTGATCCTTTTCGTGACCAAGATCCAGGTCGTCAGCGACCGGCTTTCGGCCCTCCTGATAGCCCTTCCGCTCACCTCGCTGATCGCGATGGTGTGGATGCAGGCCGGCAAGCAGGGCAGCGAGCGCATCGCCAACCACGCGGAAGGCACCTTCTGGTTCGTGCTGCCGACCCTGCCGATGTTCCTGATCCTGCCGTGGATGCTTCGGGCGGGCTGGGGTTTCTGGCCGGCGCTCGGGCTGAACTGCCTGATCACCGTCGGCTGCTTCTGGCTGACCGTGGTGGTTCTGCGTCAGTTTGGGATCGACCTGATGCCGAAATAGCCATTTTTTCTTTCGAAGTCGCCAGTTTCGGCTTGTCAAACAGATGTTTTCGTGTTCTGTCGCGCCTCCCGGTCGTGGAGGGCCGGAAGGTCCGGCATGTCTCGCGAAAACATCATTCCTTTCGAGCAGCCGACGACTTCTACCCGGTTTGCAGGCACACCCATGAAAAGCGATCTTGTCGAAAAGGCTTCCGAAATCATCACCGATCCCCTGGTTCTCATCAACATGGTTTCCAAGCGGGTCCGCCAGTTGAACAGCGGCCGGTCCCCCCTGATCCCGACGGTGCCCAGCATGGGTGCGGCCGATATCGCGCTTCAGGAGATCATCGAGGGCAAGATCAAGCTGTCCGGCGAGGCGGCGAACATGTGATCGACGCGTTTCGCGTCCAGCGCCCGTCGGGGCATCGCCGGCGATGAGCAACGAGATCGCCAACAACCGCAAGGCACGCCGGGACTATCACATCGGCGAGACCTTTGAGGCGGGCATCGAGCTGAAGGGCACCGAGGTCAAGTCGGTGCGCGCCGGTAAGATCAACATCTCCGACGCCTTCGCGCGGATCGAGAACGGCCAGATCTTCCTCTACGGCTGCCACATCCAGCCGTGGGAAACGGCCGGGGCCTTTTTCCAGCATGAAGCCCGGCGCTCGCGTCGCCTGCTGCTGCACAAGTCCGAAATCAACAAGCTCGAGCACGAACTGGAGGCCAAGGGCTCGACCCTCCCGTGCCTCCGGATGTACTGGAAGAACCGCCGGGTGAAGGTCGAGATTGGGGTCGGCAAGGGCAAGAGCCACCGCGATCAGCGGCACGACCTCAAGAAGAAGGTCGAACTCCGCGAGGCCCAGCGCGAGGTGGCGCGTTTCAACCGGCAGTAGAAAGGCTCGCGTCACTCAGATGGTCGGAGGGGCGGGCACCGATTGTGGAAAACTTCGCCTCCCTTGCTTGGCCTTGAGCCGCGAGTCACGCGAAGCTTTGCTTTCACCGCCATGAAGCGTTTCAGCGGGTTGCAGCGGGTTGCAGCGGGTTGCAGCGGGGTTGATTTCGTGGAGCTTGGGAGCTTTTGGGAGCATGCTCTGGGCCGTGGAGGCCCCGATTCTCACGCCGCTGGTGGCGGATTCGCCGACAGGCCTTGAGGTGCTGGTCGATTCGCCGGAGTCAGGGGTGGTGATTCGCTACACGCTCGACGGACGGGATCCAGACACTTTCGACCCCTTGGTTGGGGCGGGGGAGACGCTTACGGTCGCCCGGACCGCCATGGTGAAGGCTCGCGCATGGTCTGGGTCCGAGGCCAGCGATGTCACCACGGGCGATTACCGGATCACCGGATCGGTGGCACTCGGCGACAAGCATGGTCTCGCCCTCAGTGTGGGGGGACGGGCCTGGTCTTGGGGGTATCAGCAACACGGGCGGTTGGGGAACGGCTACGGCTCGCTCGTGCGGAAAGTCTTGCCGCTTCGCGTCCTGGCACCGGATGGAGCGTCGAACTTCGACAATGGACGCGAACTTGCCGCCGGTTTCACCCATTCCCTGCTTATCGACGACGCGGGCGACGTCTGGGTCGCGGGCCAGAACAGTTATGGCGCAGTGGGCAACGGAGCCACCCAGCATGCCTACGTTCCAGACCAGGTGCTCACGGGTCCCGGTGCGCCCTTGCGGGATGTGGTGGACGTGGCCGGTGGCATTCAAGGCTCGTACGCCGTCGGTTCCAATGGTGATCTGTGGTCGTGGGGATGGAACCAATACGGACAAACCGGGAGAGGTGTCACCACCGGCTCGCAGACCTACGCGATGCGGGTCGAACTTTCCGAGTCGCCGGGCTATCCGGCACTCGGGGGGATTCGTGAAGTCGCGGGCGGGGACTACCATGCGATCGCCCGGAGTCCGAATCAGCTTGAGGAGTCTGGTGGGACCGGCGAGGTCTGGACTTGGGGCTACAACAACCAGGGACAGCTCGGGCAGGGTGATCTGGTGTCGCGGTCGCGCGCGGTCCCGATGATGCTGGATGCGACCACGCCGCTGACCGATGCCTGGTCCATCGAGGCTGGCGAATACTACTCGGCGGTGGTCCGGTGGCACCCGACCGATCCGGACCTGCAGGGCACCGTGTGGACCTGCGGACGGCAGACGAACGGTCGATTGGGGCAAGGATCGACCTCTTCTGGCACGGTGACCGATCCCGCCAAGGTCATCCGGGCGGATGATGGACTCCCGCTTGAGAACATCGTGCAGGTGGCCTGTGGCGGGGTGCATGCGCTCGCCCTGGATGCCAACGGCGAGGTCTGGGCGTGGGGGTCGAATATTTACGGACAACTGGGCGACAATACCAACACGCTGCGCGGCGCGGCCGCCCGGGTGAAGGACGCGGCAGGCACGGGCTACCTTCAGAATATCGTGCGGGTCGCCGCAGGCGGCGTCGGCATCCAGGGTGCGAGCGCCGCGATTGATTCGGATGGCGTCATCTGGGTGTGGGGCCGCAATGACCAGGGCCAGCTCGGCAACGGGTCGTACAGCAGCTGGTGGGGCATCAAGCTCCCGGATGCCCAGACGGAGAACATCATCGACGAGGGTGCGCCCTCGGTTACCCTTACAGGCATGGTGGTGGAACCGGTCGAGCCGGGTGGGATGGTCCTCGCGGCGTCTCCTTCGCACAGCGGTCCCTTCGGCGTGGCGCACATCGCGCGGGTCGATTTCCATGTGAATGGAGAGTTTGCCGGCTCGGCGACCAGTTCGCCCTGGCAGCTGGCGGTCGGGGAGCTGCCTGCCGGAGCGGGGAATGCGGTGGCCGTGGTCACCGACCACGACGGCGTGCAGGCGATGTCGGCTCCTTGGAGCTTCGAGATTGAGCTGGATCCGCTCCTTGATGCCGATGGCGACGGGCTGAGCAACGGCGCTGAAATCGACACTTACCTGACGGATCCGCTTAATCCCGACACCGATGGCGACGGGATGGAGGACGGCTACGAGAACTGGCACGGGTTCTCGCCGCTGTCGCTGGAACTGGGAACCAGCAAGGCACCGACCGGCGATTTTGACAACGACGGGATGTCGAACAAGGACGAGCACGATGTCGGAAGAGTGGCGGCGCTCAAGCATGAGAAATTTGATCCCGACGACTTCAGATACACGAACAAACTTCAGTGGTTTGGCCGGAGTGACTTCTGGTATACGGTCGAGGTTTCTACTGACTTGGCAAACTGGCAGGTCTTCCCATACGGCTTCATCGGCACCAATCACGAACTGGTGGTCGATATCGACCAGTGGCTTGGCGGTCTGCCAAGCCCGAGCGGGTTCTTCCGGCTGCGTTACGGACTGGCCAACTCATACGACGCGGATGGCGACGGGTTGTCCGCCGCCGAAGAGTTCGCCCTCGGCACCGATCCGACAAATCCCGACACCTCAGGCGACGGCATCCCCGACGGCTGGGCGGCGTTCTTTGGTCTCGATCCGCTCGCCGACAACGCCGCCGGTCTGTTCCAAGGCGGTCCCCTGACGAATCTGGAGGCGTACCAGGCCGGCGTGCAACCACTGCCGGACGCCACACCCGAAGATCACGACGGAGACGGCGTCACAAACGATGATGACTCCGACCCCGCCGATCCCGACGTCACCTGGCCGCCTGCGACAGCAGCGGCGTACGTCCTCCTTGAGATTGAGCATCCCTCCGCTTTGGGCGTCGGACTGGAGGTCAACGATCTTGGTGAGGTGCTCTTCGAGAACGGCAAATGGTCGGCGGGAGCGTGGATCGAATGCGGACCAGTAGAACCAATTGAGTATGACTTCCTTGGCGAGCAGTACACCTTCACTCACTCGTCATGGGCACACTTCAATTCGTCTGGAGATCTATTGGGCGAGGGCCAGTGTGAGGGACCCTACGGAGCTCCTCCATGGAATATTAGCATTGGCTGGCCGGCAAACCAGAGTCCGGGCTTCCTCGGTATCTTCTCGGAGACTCCCTATTCCGATCCGTTCGGAATCGCGCCACGTGGTGTCGATGAAAGCGGTCGCCAGTTCTGTGTCGATACCGAATGGGTGTATTGGCAACAGGGAATGGGAGGGGACTCATTCTCCGAACTCCTCGCCTTCACCCCGGGCAATCCGCAATCAGTGAAGTATGAGGTGCCGGACCAGTGGCATCCTGCACCGACCGATGATCGTCAGACTTTCGATGTAAGTCAGAGCGGCTGGGTCGTCCTCAACACGATCGCCGATCTGCATGATCCTGTCTCGCCACGGCGCCCGTCCGCATGGAGCAGCTCCGGAGAGGTTGTCAGCCTTCCGGGCAGCCTGATGGGTGATTACTCAACCCTGGCAATAGAGACTCTTCCCGATGGTCCCGCCATCATTTGTGCCACCCAAGACGGTGGGGATTCGTCTGTACTTGTAACTTCGACAGACGGACAAAGTTCATCCTCCTCAATGAGGATGGCTGAGAAGTTGTCCCAGCACGGAATCGTCCGATTCGCCGCAAACGGAACGGCTGTGACGCGGGACAACTGGCTTTGGTGCAATGGGAAGCTGATCGCGCCGTCAGAGTGGTGCTCGGGCCTTGGGGGAGAGGGCGCCGAGGCTCTTACGGTTGTGGATAGCAACAGCAAGGGCTCGTTTCTCTTGGTCTCAGACCAAGGCGGTTCCGGGGCGTCCAGAACGATCCTGGCTCATCCGGTGGGATTGAAGATCCCCAAAGTTAGTTGGAGCGATGACAAGAACCAATTTGATTTTGACGATTGTGTGTCACCGGATGTGGTCATGCAGAAAGGGATTGCCGTCCTTTTGAACAGCGATGATGATGACTATTCGGGAACCCCTGATAAGGATGATGTTGGCCTGGACGGCGATTGGCGGCCAATCACCGGACCCAATGGTGAGGTCGCGGAAACCGATCTCTTGCCAATCAGAATCGATGGGGAATTTGGCCTCAACTTCTCTGCAATCAGCGCTGCATTTGATATTCCCGACAACATTCGGCTCTGGCGATCCTCCAACCGAACTGGTCGCGTGGTGGGCCTCGGTGAAGAAGGGACTCCCGCAGACGGCATAAATCTTTCAGAGGTCGTTACGATCTACGTGGAAGGCGTTCAAGTGGGTGAATCCAAACTCAACATAGTTTTTGAAATTCAGGATGCAACTGGTGGAATTATCGAGGCCGAGGCAGAGGTGAAGGTAAGCATCTTTGATATTGAAGGCCCAACATCGGTTGTAGCGAGCACGAATTATGAGTACTCGGCTTCTGGGGTTCAGAACATCGGCGGGAGATGGGACAAGGTGTACCACGGTGTGTTTGGAGAGCCTGAAAATCCGAGCTCTGTTAGTAATGTATTCTGGGACTCCGATCCACTAGGCATGGGCATGAACGGATGTGTCGCTTACTCGCCAATCGAGGGATTGTCATGGGGTCGGGAAGTGGATATCGTTTCGATTGATCTCCCTGCCACTCAGGGTGATGGCGAAAACGAGCTTCGACCAAAAAACGTGTTGGCTAGTGAAGGTGTCTTGGGTAATATGTGGGATACAGACACTCTTGGATCACAACCGTCCGGCAACGAGCCTGCCGTGATGACGAGTGCAAACACGTGGCCAGCACTGCGAGCTTGGATCGAAGTCAAGCAGCTTCAAGGTCCAGTCCGTGCAGGGATTTCGAACCGAGGCGTGGATAGAGTTCGGTTTGGGTTTGTTCAACGCTCAAAGTGGATTTCGAAGAGGGCAATTTACCCAGATCGCCAGCGAGTCTCCTCGTTGGAGGGAATGGATTGGCATGTGGATAGCTACCTCCCTCCAGATAGGCTTCCGTGGCTGGAGGATGAGATGTGCGACCCACCTCCTGGTTCATCGATTCATTTGAGGAAATCTTACCATCAGAGCGAGATCAACGAGCGCATTGGCCCAAATACGATAGCGTTTCACTATGCCTTTAGACGAGGAAAGATCCCGTATGGCGGAGATAGGCCGGGGATAATGCTCTCTGATCAGTTCGAAATAAATGGAAACAAGCCAACCAATTTCCGATTGGAACTCAAATCCGATCTTGCACTGGCAACTTGTACCGACTCGGGCATGCCGGCAGCTGACTCTCGGTTCTTCATTCTGGCTGATCAAACTCAGTCGTGGCGATACACAAATTTTGGCCGGATTATTGATGGCGACCTACAACCTCCGAACGCGTCTATCGATGGGCGGATTCCGGAAGAGTTGTTTGGTGGATATGCACTGACAATGTTTGGTGTTCGAGTTGGTCAAAGATTGGAGCTTGTGAAGGAGGCGGTTGGAGAGCACCTTATCGCTAAGGAGTATCCGGATTTGTTGCCCGGCGGCAATGCAGCCCATGAAGATTGGACTGACGAATAGAAGCAGCTAGTGTTATGAAAATCGAGAATCTCGTGGTTTTTTTTGTGGCGGCGACCTTCCTCATCGGTCGTGCTGCAGAAGAAGACGGTGGTTTCCCTAAGTTCGATGAGAACCTAGTTCTGATTAAAGTGCTGAGTGTTGAACCTCTTTCGGTGGAAGAAGCGGTTGCTCGAAGACTCGGACGAACATCCCTGATGGTGCATAATGGGCAGGGAGTTGTTGAAGAGGTCTATTCTGGTGATCGACACCTGAAAGGGCGGGTGTTTCGATTGACGCCTCCGCCCTATTTTCCTGGAAATCCGGCAAGACTTACTCACACGGATGTATCGTTTAGAGGCTTTGCCATGAAAGATGAGTTGCCTGTCGGTGCCGAGATCGTGCTCACGGTGATTCCCCGCGAGGATTTCGATCCCTCAAACCGGAATTTCAACCCGTACAACTTCCCGAAATTCTCCTGCTTCTATCTCCTTTTGGAGCAACCCAGGATGAGGGTGTATGGCGTCCGTTTTCCTGAGATCCTCGGGCGTCAGAAGCAGTGGGGCGAATACGTACGGTCGCTGACCCTGATCAAGGACCCTGAGGATCTGAGAATGCGGGTTCGTCAGGGGATTTTCAGTCGCAACCCGCTGGTGGCGATCAGTTCGGTTCACTTCCTCGCGAAATTGGACGGCACCTTGCTCGCCGATTTTGCCCGGGAGCATCGGTTCTCCGACAAGCTCTCCTTCCATGCCAGACTCGCGCTGGATCATGAGATGATCCTGCGTGAGGGCGAGAAGTGGAACGGCGATGACCATGGACGGTTCCTGGAACTCCTGACGGAGGAGTCCAAAGGCGTGCACAATGGTGATCATTTCCTCATCCAACGCCAGCGGCACATCGCAAGCGGAGCATGGTCGAAGGCCGAGGAGTGACTTCCGGGCTCCATCGCTTGTGGGCTGTCTGCCGCCGGCGCTTGACACCGAGGCCTCCGATGACGCCACCATGGGAAGTTCGAACCGGATCAGACCGGGCCTCTCTTTCACACAATACACACAATATACAATATGCCAGGCATGCAGTGACGGTAGGCGGAAAAATCTTTGAGATATCAATGGTTTTCGCGGGTCTTGGGCCGGGCGCAGGGGGGCGGATTGGGAACGGATTGGGAGCGGAAAGGAAAACAGTCTCTTTGGATACACCCTGAGCGATTATCTCGGACCGCGAGACAAAACGCCAGGCATGCAGTCGTCGTAGCAGGAGAAATCGTTGAAATATCAATGGTTGTCGCGGGTTCTGGGCCGGGCGAAACGGGCGGATTTCGGGCGAAAAGAACTCAAGTCCAAGGGATCGACCCTCCCGTGCCAGCGGATGTACTGGAAGAACCGCCGGGTGAAGGTCGAGATCGGCGTTGGCAAGGGCAAGAGCCACCGCGACCAACGCCACGACCTGAAGAAGAAGGTCGAACTCCGCGAGGCCCAGCGCGAGGTGGCGCGGTTCAACCGGCAGTAGGGCACGGTCTTCCATGTCGGCCGCGCCTTCGGATTCAGAGCTTCCGACGCGGAGTGCGGACCGCTAAAAACCCCCATGCGCCGCCTTCGCAACGACCTGCCCTACACCTTCCGCCCGCCGTTGCCGAAAGCCTGGTTCCGGCCCTTCGCCCTGTGGTTGAACCGGCGCTCCCTCCTCGAGCGGAAGTACCGGATTGCGGAAATCGAGGAGCAGGGTTTCAGCGGCCTTGCCGCGAAGGTGGCGGCGGGGGATGCCGTCCTGCTGGCACCGAATCACGCCGATCATGCCGACCCGCACCTGATGATGGAGGTCGGCCGGAGGCACGGCATGCGGCTCCATTTCATGGCGGCGCGCGAGATCTTTGAAGAGAAGGCGATCCGGACCTGGGCGCTGCAGTCGATGGGGATCTTCTCGGTGGATCGCGACGGGCCGGACCTGGCCGCGATCAAGACGGCGATCACCCTTCTCGGCGACGGTGTGCCGATGGTGATCTATCCCGAGGGGGAAATCTACCACCACCACGAGCGTCTCGACCCGCTGCACGAGGGGGTGGCGTCGATCCTGATGAAGGCGGCGGCAAGATTGCCGGAGGGGCGGACCGCGTGGCTGGTGCCGGTCGGCATGAGGTTTCATCACGATCCGGCGGTCGAGGCGACCTTCAGTGGCCGGCTCGACCGGCTGGAGGACCGGATCGGATGGACGCCGAAGCCGTCGATGCCCGTCCGCGAGCGCATCATCCGTCTCGGCACCGGCATCATGGCGCTGAAGGAAGTGGAATACCTCGGCGAGGCCGGTCGTGGAGAGCTCCAGGAGCGATTGACGAGCCTCTGCGAGCGCCTGCTGGGGCAGGTCGAGGAGCGGATGGGCTCGGATCCGAAGGCAAGCAATCCGCCGGAACGGGTCCGCGCGATGCGCTATCGGCTGCGACGCCGCCTCCTCGATGAGGACGACCCGCCGGCGCAGGCGGAACGGGAGATGCTGCTCGACGACCTCGACCGGGTGTTCACCGCGCTGCAGGCCCACAGCTACATCGGCGATTACCTCCTCGCGGAGCCCACGCTCGACCGTCACGCCGAGACCATCATGAAGCTAGAGGAGGATCTTTTCGGATTTCCCGCCTATCCCGTCGCCCGTCGTGGCTTGGTGCGGGCCGGAAAGCCGATTGACGTCACGGCGATGATCGCAGCCGGGGATTTGCCGAAGAAGGGAGGCCCGACCCGGCTCACGGCGCTGCTCGAAAAGCGACTCACGGCCCTGATCCAGTCATCCCCGGGCGGGCCTGAAACACCTGTTTAAGTCATTCTGTCCTTGCAAATCGGGCGAAACCCGCTTTTCTCCGCCGTCCCGAGCAAGGGCGGACCGGCCAAGGTGGCTGGACCGAATCAAACCACCACAATGAGCGAAAGCACCATCAATCCGGCCGATTACAAGGTCCACGAAACCGACACCGGCAGCGCCGACTATCAGGTCGCCGTGCTGACCAAGCGAATCGTCCACCTGACGGCTCACCTCGCGACGCACAAGAAGGACAACTCCTCGCGCCGCGGACTCCTCAAGCTCGTGGCCCAGCGCCGCAAGCTCCTCGACTACATCAAGGCGCATTCCGAGGAGCGCTACCAGAAGCTGATCAAGGGCCTCGGCCTTCGTCGCTAAACTTTCTACGGAACGGCCACGGGAAATCCCCGTGGCCGTTTCGCTTGAAACGGTGCTCCCGCCTCTGCGGGTTCCCCGGGAAAGACCTCCTAGTCATTTTCTTCGAGGGACTGTCCGAAACCCACCAAGTCCCTGCCGTGCCGGCGGGGCAATGCAAGACAGCAAACAACATCATGAACATCCATACCGTTACGGGCCAGGTCGGCTCGAACCCCATTACCTTCGAAACCGGCAAGCTCGCCAAACTGGCGGACGGCGCTGTCGTCGTGACCTGCGGCGAGACCGTGGTTCTCTGCACGGCGGTTTCGCAGACCAAGATCCGCGAGGGCCAGACCTGGTTCCCGCTCTCCGTTGAGTATAAGGAGAAAGCATCGGCCGCCGGCCAGTTCCCGGGAGGCTACTTCAAGCGCGAAGGCCGCCCCACCGAGAAGGAAATCCTCACCTGCCGGATGACCGACCGCCCGCTGCGGCCGCTCTTCCCGAAGGGCTACCTTTACGACACCCAGATCGTCGCCCTGCTGCTTTCGGCGGACCAGATCAACGACTCGGACATCGTCGCCATGAACGGTGCTTCCGCCGCCCTCGCGGTTTCCGACATTCCCTTTGCCGGCCCCATCGGCGCCGTGCGCGTGGGCCGGGTCAATGGCGAGTTCGTCATCAACCCCACCTTCGATGAGCGCGAGGAGAGCGATCTCGACCTCGTTTACGTCGGCAACAAGCAGGACGTCATCATGATCGAAGGCGCCGCCGACGAGCTGCCCGAGGATGATTTCATCAAGGCGCTGCACTTCGCCCAGGAGAGCGTGACCAAGCTGGTCGAAGCCCAGGAGGAGCTGGTGAAGCTCGCCGGCAAGCCGAAGCGTGAATACGAGGTGACCGTCGCCAAGGACGAGCTTCTCGAAGTGGGTTACGCCGTCGCCGGCGACCGCATCGAGGATGCGATCTACGCGGCGTCGAAGGTCGAGCGCGGCAAGAAGGTCGGCGCCCTCCGCGACGAGGTGGAAGCCGCGATCAAGGAGAAGTATCCCGAGACGACCGACTTCGAGATCGAGCAGGTCTTCGAATACATTCAGAAGAAGGCCTTCCGCCTTTCGATCATGGAGAAGGGCGTGCGCGCCGACGGTCGCCAGGTCGGCGATCTCCGTCCGCTCTTTGCCGAAGCCAACTCGCTGCCCCGCGTTCACGGTTCGGCGATCTTCGCCCGCGGCGAAACCCAGGCGATGGGCATCTGCACGCTGGCTCCGGCCGACGAGAAGCAGTTCTTCGACAACTATGCCGGTGGCGAGGACAGCAAGCGCTTCATCCTCCACTACAACTTCCCTCCGTTCTCGGTGGGTGAGACCGGACGCATGGGCGGCATGAACCGCCGCGAAATCGGTCACGGTGCGCTCGCCGAGCGTTCCATCGCACCGGTGATTCCCGACGAGGACGAGTTCCCGTACGCGATGCGGATCTCCTCGGAGGTCATGGAGTCCAACGGCTCGACCTCGATGGCCACCGTCTGTGCCGGCAGCATGGCGCTGCTGGCAGCGGGCGTGCCGCTCAAGGCACCCGTTGGCGGCATTTCCGCCGGTCTGGTGACCGAGTGGAACGAGGACGGGACGCTGAAGGCGCACAAGGTGCTGCTCGACATCATCGGCTCCGAGGACTTCTACGGCGACATGGACTTCAAGCTCTGCGGCACCGACGCGGGCGTGACGGGCTTCCAGCTCGACCTCAAGCTGCCCGGTCTTCCGCTGTCCATCCTCGAGGAGGGCGTGCGCATCGCCAAGGACGGCCGCACCAAGGTCATCGCCAAGATGAACGAGGTGATCCCCGGTCCGCAGGAACTCAGCCCGAATGCCCCGCGCATCGTGTCGGTCAAGATTCCGGCCGACCGCATCGGCGAACTGATCGGGCCCGGCGGCAAGAACATCAAGGGCATCCAGGCCGAGTCCGGCGCCGACATCAACATCGAGGATGACGGCACCGTGCACATCTACGCCTCCAAGGAGGAGGGCCTGCAGCGCGCCAAGGAACTCATCGACCGCATTTTCGCGGAGATCGAGGTCGGCACAGTTTACACCGGCCCGGTGGTTTCGGTCACCAACTTCGGCGCCTTCATGGAAGTGCTGCCCGGCAAGGACGGCCTCATCCACATCTCGGAGCTGCAGGAAGGCCGCACCGAGAAGGTCGAGGACGTGCTCAAGAAGGGCGACATCGTCACCGCCAAGTGCATCGGCGTCGACGAGAAGGGCCGCGTGAAGATGAGCCGCCGCTCCTACCTCCGCGACCAGAAGGCCGAACAGTCCGAAGGATCCGATGATGCGGAATCTTCGGAAGACTGATCCCTATCCCGTTTCAAGGCCGTCACTCCGCAAGGGGTGGCGGCCTTTTTTCTTCCTTCGGAAAGGTCGGCACCTCTCACGGAAACGGCAACCCCAACTGGCACGCCATTGGCGTAGGTAGTTCCTCCTTTAGGAGGTCTTTCAGCCCGGCGTATCCCGACCACAAAATTGAACGTTTGCGCCCGCTCAAAGCGAACGGACCGAAGACCCCCTGAAGGGGGAACTACGAACAGAACTGAGCTGCCTCAGGGTGC
The DNA here is from genome assembly GCF_044385805.1 of Haloferula sp. A504. Lineage (NCBI taxonomy): Bacteria > Pseudomonadati > Verrucomicrobiota > Verrucomicrobiia > Verrucomicrobiales > Verrucomicrobiaceae > Haloferula > Haloferula sp. A504. The sequence goes on along the minus strand of NZ_JBISBU010000009.1, from coordinate 25,353 downwards.
TTCCACCCGCGAGAATTCGGCGGTGGTGCTGAGGTAGTAGATGCCGCCCAGCGTGCCGAGGACGGCGACCAGCAGGACGATGGCAATCAGCATGCCGAGGCAGGACTTCATGGGCGGAGCTTCGGAGGGCGTGCCGTGGATTTCAAGCCTGCGGTCCGGATAGCTGCCAGACCCGTGGTGGGTCGCCGCAGCTACGGGCGCAGGCCGAGACGGAAACGGTAGAAGCTGCGGGTCTCGGACGGCTTCGGGATGCTGAGGGTGTATTCATTCGACCCGGAGTCGGTGGCCGCATCGGTGCTTTCGATGAAGGCGGCCGAGAGGCTGGTGCCGGAGCCCTGCAGGAGGAAGTGGATCCGATCACCGTATTCGCTGGGGAACTCGAGCGTGAAGACGAGGTCGCCCCCGCTGACGGCGACCTCGACCGGCGGCGGGGCGTCGGGCAGCGGGGTGCCGCCGGGCGTGCTGGCGGCGTCGGCGGGATGGGTGCCGTCGAGGGCTTCCTGGAGGTTGATGTAGCCATCGCCGTCCTCGTCGCCAAAGGGATCCACCGGGCCGCCGAAGAAGTAGTCCTCGTATTCGTCGTCGATGGCATTCTGGTTCAGGTCGCCGGGCGTGCCCTCGGGGAAGCCGGTGATGGTGGCGCTGATGGTTTCCAGGGCGGTGCCGTCGCCGGCGGGCAGGTCGGTGCGGTCGGTGAAGGCGAGAACCTCCAGTGTCGTGCCGGCGGGCAGGTCGAGCGACTGCGGGAACACGAAGGGGTCGCCGTCGGCGTCGAAGAGCCGCAGCCCGGCGCCGCTGGTGCTGTCTTCAAGGACCGGCACCGGGGTGGCGAAGCTGGTGGCGGTAACCTCGGCGCTGTAGGTCGCGGTCGGGCGCCCGGGGACGAGCGTGAGCAGGTGGATGAGTGCCTGTTCGGCGCGGACGATGCCGGCGGTGCCGAGGGTGTGGCCACCGGCGTAGCTGATCGGAGTCGTCGGATCGTCTCCGGGAAGGGGAATGAGTCCGTCGAGATCGCCGGGATCGGTGGGCAGGTGGCGGACGATGTCGCGAAGGGTTTCGAAAGGCGAGGGGAACAGGCCGCGATCCTCGTCGGCTTGGGCGGCGGAGAGCTGATAGATCTGGTTCGCGAGTTGTTTGAGGGCGCTGGTGGTGACGCTGGTCGGACTGTCGATTTCCGCCGTGATCGCGGCGGCGAGCTGTTGCAGAAGGATGCCCGGATCGCCGGCATCGACGTAGGATTGGAGCTGCAGCAGATCGTCGGCGGTGGCGGTCTGGGACTCGTCCTCGACCGTGTCACGGAAGGTTGCGAGACCGAGCGGCAGCGGACCGGTGAGTAGGCCGCGGTCGGTGAGGAGTTCGCCGGCGAGGCGTTCCCACAGCAGGTAGGCAAGGGTGTCGTGGAGATCGAGCGTTTGGTCGATGGTCGCGCGGGGCAGTGAGGCGTAGTGGGCCTGAGCGGCGCTGATCCAGTCGGCGGCTGTGGAGCTGGCGCTGCCGGTGAAGGGGACGGGTCCGGCGTCGAGGGAAGGAATGGGGACGAGTCCGATGAGTTCGCGGCCGGTGCCCGGGCTGTCGTCCGGATTCTCACAGTCGAAGGTCGCCGGGGTGGAAACGATGACAAATTCGTCGCGACCGGTTGCCGGCAGCGATGTCAGGCGGGCATGGGGGTCGGCGAGTGTGCCGCCGCCGTGATTGCCGGTCGGGGCAGTGGCGAGCAGGCGGGCGCCGAGGTCGTGGGCGCGGACGTCCGTGGGGGAGAAGGTCGGGTCGCCGATGGCGAAGGACTTGCGGTCCGGTGGATCGCCGGGGCTGCCCGAGTGGGAAAGGGGGAGGACGTTAAGATCGAAGGTGTTGCCGTACTCGGCCAGCGCGTCGGCGGCGGGCGTGTCACCGGCGTCGAAGGGATTCGATCCGGCGGTCCACTCGGCGAAGTCGGAATGGCCGTCGCCATCCTCGTCGTTGGTTCGGGACGGCGGGAGGTCGAGCACGTCGCCGCCGTAGGTCGCGGTTTCGGCGTCGTTGGCAGGGTCCGATCCGTAGAGCAGTTCTTCGAGGTCCGTGAGGCCGTCTTCGTCGGAGTCGGGACCGGCGAGCGGATCGAGGCCCTTCTGGATTTCGACGAAGTCGGGCACGCCGTCGCCATCGGAGTCGAGTTCGCCCGGTTCCCCGGTGAAGGCGTAGTCGGCCTGGTGAACCGGCGAGCGCCTGCCGGAACTACTGTCCTCGGCGTAGAACCAGACGGTGAAGGGTTCGAGGGTGTCGCCGGGCGGCGTGATGGCGGTGCCGAAGGTGTAGGTGGTCCAGGGATCGGCAAGGCTGGTGCGGTAGAAGGCGTCGATGCCGGTCGGGTCGGGAACGACGAGTTCGGGGGCAACGTAGCGGGTGTAGGTGCCGGCTGGGGGGTCGATGGAGATCTGGATGGGCACGATGCCGAGCGTGCCGGAGGTCGACGAGACGGCGACCTCGGGCTGGTTCTGGTTGATGAGGGCCTTCGATGAAAGCCCGGCCGGCGGCAGGCCTGGGACGCTGGTGGTCGCGGGGTTGTCGAGTCCGCTGGCTTCGCCGTCGAAGGTTTCCACGGTGAGTGCCATGCCCGCCGGACCACCGCCGCCGGAAAGGGTCAGCGTGAAGGTGCTGCTCCAGTCGGGGACCTGGAAGGTCTCGACAAGTCTGGCGTCGTCGTTGACCAGCGGCTCCTTGTCATAGACGAAGACGTTGGCGCGGGTGCTCACGGTGTCGAGCGGGTCGAGCGATTCGGGGGTGCCGGCGACCCAGTCGGAGCCGTCGTGCGAGTAGGGCGTGGTGGTGGTAGAACCGGTGCCCGGCGGGCCGGACAGGGCGGCGAAGTGCCCCGGGGTGTGGCACAGGATGCCGTTGAGCGTTTCGCCGGCGGGCGGGTGGATGGCGCCGTCGGGGATGAGGTTTCCCGAAGCGTCGAAGTGGAAGAGTCCGGCGTGGGAGCCGTCATTGTAGATCACGGCGATGCCGAGGTGCGTGCCGTCGTCGATCAGGTTGACGACGAACACCGGGTCGGGTCCGGTGTTCTTCGAAACGGGACTGGCGAGGGCGGTGCCGCTCCACGGCGAGTAGAGGATGTCCTCGGTGCCCGGGGTGAAGAGGACGAACTGCGACAGCGCGCTGCCAAGGAATGGGGCGTGGACGAAATCGCTGCCGAGGGAGAGGCCCGGCAGGGAGCCGAGCAACGGAAGCAAGGGGTCGGTGGCGTCGATCAGGCGCAACTGGTCGGTGCCGCCGCGGAGGACGGCGGCGAAGTGTTCGGGTCCGGCGGTGTCGAGTTGGACGCGGGCGAGGTCGGCCAGCGGCGAGCCGGTGTTGATGGTGCCAGCATCGACGGGGCCGCTCGAAAGCGACTGGACGAGCTGGCGCTGGTGGGTGTTGGGGGCGGAGTTCCAGTGCGTGGCGGTGACGAGGTCGAGCAGGGTGGGGTCGTTGCCGGGAAGGCTGAGATCGACCGCGGCGACGGCGGCCGGGCCGATGCCTTGGGGAGTGTGGACCCACGGGCGAACGTAGGGTGCGGAAGGGTCGATGATGAAGAGCTGGTTGGCGGACTTGCCGGTGACGACGATCTGGTCGCTGGTGGCCGAGACGACCGGGCCGACCGCGAGCGCTTCGGCGTCGGGGCAGCCGGTGGGTTTCGGCGCCTGCCAGATCAGCGAGCCGTCGGGCTGGCCGAGGCCGACGCGGTGGAGCCCCGTCGGGCGGTCGATGACGACCACGTCGAGCCGACTGTCGGCGTTGAAATCGCCGAATCCCTGGAGTTCGGCGGGCGTCGTGTAGGTGTGGCGAGGGTTGATGGCCGCCGCGGGGAGGGCGGTCGCCATCAGGATGAGCGGGAGTTTCATGGCAGTGATCAGTGATCAGTGGGGAAGATTTGGTGGGAGCGGGTGAGCTGCGGGACCTCCGTTGGTTGGGGCGATGAAAGACGGCGGCTTGGAAAGCCGCGCTCCTCATTTCAGGGATCGACGAAGGGGATGAAGAGTTCGTTGGTGGGGAAGGATCGGTCGATCTCGCCGTCGTCCTTGAAGCGGACGAGGACGTACTTGTAGGTCGCGCCGCGGACGGCACCCTGAGTATCCTTCACGTAGACACCGAAGTGACCTTCCTCGGGGTCGTGGAGAAGCTCGAAGAACGGATCGACGATGGTGACGATGGAGATGCCGTCGCGGTCGCCGTCGACAGTGCGGATGCGGTCGATGCGCGGCGAGACTTGGAGGACATCGCCGGATACCTCGGGGAAATACTCGTTGGCCACCTGGTAGCGGTAGAGGACGAAGGGCAGCGCGGTTTCTCCGCCGGAGCTGGTGTAGAGGTTCAGCGTGACGCTCTCGTTGTAGTAGAAGGGATCCTGACGGAAGGCCTGGCCCGCCTCCGAACCGCTGATCGAGACTTGGGCGCCGGTCTGGGCCGTGCTGCCGGTGATCTCGCCGATCTTCACCACCGGGTAGTAGCGATCCTCGGTGCTGTTCTCGACATACTGGGCCTTGACCTCGGAGATGAAGGCGTCGTCGACCGGCGGCAGTGAGCGGGCCGGCCACGGGACGAGCGGACCGACGGCCGCGGGCGACGGCGACCAGGTGAAGGGCTCGGTGTTGGACGGGCCGGAGGTGTCGCCGGCAGGGGAGACGCTTTCGATGTAGAACCGGTAATCAACGCCGCTGGCGATGCTGAAGGTGACCTCGAACTGGTTTGGTTCGGCGGGATCGCCGAAGTTGCCGCCGACGCGACCGGTCTGATAGGCGCGGAAGCCAGCGGCCGCGCCGGCGAAGGAGGAGCTGCTCGGTGCGCGGCCGCTGCCGAGGGTGGGAATGCTCGGAATCGTGGTCGCGGTCGCCGTGAGGCTGGTGATGAGGACGGGCGAAAGGTCGGGCGAGTAGTCGGCCGCGACCGGCGTGTCGCCGGCTTCGATGTAAACCCGGAAGCGTTCGACGCCCTCGGTCTCGCTGAACCAGCGCAGGGTGACCTGCGGGTCGACCTCGGTGCCGGCCTTCTCGGGTCGGGCGAGGATGGGCACGGGCAGATCCACCTTGGCGGTGGTGCGCACGCAACCGAGATCGGCGAGCGGGCTCGGATTGCCGTGTTCATCGAAATACTGGACGAAGTAGCAGACCTGCGACGAGTTGGCCGGCAGCGCCCCGTCCTCAAGCGTGATGTCCACCGCCGGGTCCTCGACCTCGCCCTGGTCGACGAGCAGCAGCGCACCGCCGTCGATGCGCTTGTAGAGCTTGTATTCGCGGGCGTCGTTCGAGGGATCGAAGGTGACCTCGACCGGGTTGGTGTCGCCGGTGGTTTCGTCGATGCTGTCGTGCACCGGATCGTCGCCCACGCTGCCACCGGTGATGGTGGTGGTTTTCTGGACGACGTCGGCAAGGAAGGGCAGTTCGGTGACGACGGTCGGCGAGGGGTCGGGTAGTTGGGCGTCGAGGACGAGATCGTAGTCGATGCGGCCTTGGAGGTCGCGGGCGACGGCGATGAAGCCCTCGTTGTCGCCGCTGAACAGGTCGGCCGGAGCGTCGAGCTTGACCTCGAGAACGTCGTTGCCGGTGGAGAAGAGCTTCTGGCCGATCTTGGTGAGGGAGAAGCCGTTGGGGCTGTTGTCCTGGGCGTAGCGATAGAGGATGGCGCCTTCGATGCGGGGGTCCTGGCGGGTGACGGTGATGCGCAGCTTGTAGGGTCCGGGGCCGGTGTAGGAGGCGGGGTCTTCGCCGGGAAGCGGGTTGCGGGTGTAGGGGTCGTTGTGGGTGACCTCCGGGAAGCTGCGGGTGGCGACGACCGAGGAGGCACCCGCGGCATTGGGTCCGATGCGGTCGCGGAGCACGCCCCAGGCCGGGCTGGAGTTGCCGCTGTAGAGCGGGCCGCAGGCGGTGTTCTTCACGGCCCGCACGGAGTACCAGTAGGTCTTGCCGTCGTCGCCGGTGGTGCGGTAGCCGCCGGGAACGAGTTGCGGGGCACCGGAGCCGTTGTCATCGAAGCTGTAGCGGGTGACCGCGGGATCGTGTGGAATCACGCCCGAGACGCGGTGGTCGGCCGGCACGAAGGGGTGGGCGGCCTGTAGCATTTGGGCCGGGTTTTCCCAACGATAGACGTAGTAGAAGTCGGGAGCGTCGCCGTCGCGCGGCCCCTCCCACGAGACCCGGAGAAAATCGGTGACCGGGGCCGAGCCGTCGTGGATGTGAGCGACGCGGGCGCGGATCGGCGGTTGCGGGCGCTGGCGGTCGCAGATCGTGACCAGGGTGCCGTCGGAGATGGTGCCGGGCCGGCCGAGGATGTCGCGGGCGGCGACGAAGTAGTAAAAGGCATCGCCGTCGTTGAAGGGCGTGGTGGCGTTGTCGAGCATCACGCCGCGGTCGTCGGTGATGAAGGCGGTGTCGGGATCGGCGACGAGGTCGGCGGCTTCGACCGGCGAGAGGTTCGCGATGGGCATCAGCGGGACGCGATTGACGAGCGCGGCCTCGGCGGGGTTCGAGGTCAGTAGGGCGGTCATCGCGGCGGGCGCGGGCGGGGTGGTGTGGTAGCCGGCGCCCTCGGCGAAGGCGCGGTCGAGGCGATAGAGGTTGAAGCCGTAGGTCAGCGCGGTTTTGCGGGCGAGGTCGTCGGGGATCCCCCAGCGGATCTTGGCGTTGAGGTGGCCGCTGGCGCTTTCATCGATCACGTGCACCGGTGGGCCGGGCTCGGGAATGGTAGGCGGATTGTTGAGATCGAGGGTGAAGCGGGCCTCGACGACCGCCTCGTCGCCGCTGGCGCTGCGCAGCTCGAAGGTGGTGACCGGGGTGCTGAGAGGGAAGCTGGCGCCGGTGCCCATGGCGATGCCGACGAAGGGATGGGCTCGGGAGAAGAAAACCAGCCGGCGGAACACGGCGGGGTCGGTTTGCGCAACCTGGAGCACACCGGAGACCTTCATGGCGAGGGACAGATCGTCGGCGGGAAGGAGCGAACCGAAGAGGCCGTCGATGCGTTCTTCGAGCAGGTCGGCGTCGATGAGTGCGTCGGGCAGGCTGTCGAGCAGGGCCTCGAGGACGGCGACGTTGGTCTGGAAGGCCATGCGGCCACGGCGGGTGAAAGGTGCGGTGGCGCCCGGTTGGCCGGGCTTGGCGTAGACCTCGAGCGAGAGATCGCGCAGGGCTTCGAGGTTCTCGGCCTGCCACATGAAATAGGCGTGGTTGGTCGAGGTCGCCGGGTCGTGGTAGGTCGTCGAGGACAGGAAACGCAGGTCGTCCTGGGAGAAGGCGGCCGTGGCGAACACGAGCAGGGTGAGGAGGAGGCGCATGGGAGTGGAAAGTGAAAAGGAGTTGAGGCTGGGCGTGTGAGGTGCGGAGCGTGCTCTCGGGAGGAAGTGAAGGGGCGAGGCGTGCCGAATTCATATTCGGCGCTCCGTTAGAAGTCGTAGGACCACTTGTTGTTCTTGTAGGTGAGCTCGACCTGTTCCTCGAAGCGGGTGCAGAGCTTGCACTTGCCGATCTCGCCGAAGACGCGGCCCTTGCCGAAGAAGGAGTAGTTGTTGCCGGACTTGGAGCCGATGAGGGTGAGGTCACCGCCGACGCCGACGGCGCACAGCGCGCGGCCGGTGGCGCCGACGACCATCTTGCCGCCGTAGGTGTTGCCCTCCTCGAACCAGAACACGCCGGCGCCGGCCTTGGCCGAGAGGTTGAAGAAGCAGCCGGCGTTGACGATGGGGATCTGCGCCTCGCCGTAGGCATAGATGCCGGTGAAGGGCGGGCTGCCCAGGACCTTGGTGACGTCGGGGTCGACCAGTTCCAGCGGGTCGACGGTGCAGGTGCGGCCGAAAAAGACGCCGCCGTCGAGCTGGTAGGACTCGAACTTCAGGCCGACCTGGGCGGCGAGGTAGTTCTCGTCGAGGCCGAACATGGCGGCGGCTCCGAGCGAGGTGATGCCCATGCTTTCGAAGCCAATCTCGCCCTGGGTCATCTCGAATGAGCCGCCGAAGCCGCGCAGCCGGAAGTCGGTGGCGGTGTCGAAGGTGAATTTGGTTTCGACGTCGAAACGCAGGCCGTCGCCGGTCCAGCCGACCGGCACATCGACCGCCCCCATCTTGACCTCGGCGGCGTATTCACCCTCGCCGGCGAAGGAGCACGAGCCGTCGCCGTCGGAGTCGAGCTGGTTGATTTCGACGTAGCCATTGAACTCGAAATCGTCGGGCAGTTTGAGTTGCAGGGCGGCGTCGAGGCGCAGCGTGCGCAACGCGTCGCCGTTGATGTGGGCGTAGCCGTCGATTTCGCCGGCGGCGGAGATGTCGGCGACGTCACCAAGCATGTCGGCCAGCGCGCCGTCGGTCGGCAACGCGTTCTGCAGCAGCCGGGTGATGATGCGGTTGACCTCGCCGAAGGCCGACGAGATGGACTCGTTGATCGCGGCGTCGAGGTCGTAGACGTAGCCCTTGAGCGTGGCCTGGACCGAGGCGATCACGGTCGAGGCGTTGAACTGGTCGCGGATGGCTTCGCGGATGACGGTCTTGATCTCGTCGGCGGTGTATTCCTCGAAGTCGATGTCGCCGAGGAAGCCGTTCACCTCGTCCTTGGCGGCGATGCAGAGAGCGTCGATGTCCCCGGTGGCGGCGAGGATGACGTCGGAGATCTCGGTGTAGAAGGTGCCGGCGTCGCGGATCTGCTGGATGGTGTTGTGGAGCTCGGCGAGGACCTCCTTGATCCGCTCGATGCTCGGGCCGGCGTCATCGAACTGCGCGTTGAGCTCGTCCTCGAGCTGGCCGGCCAGGTCGCCGGCGATGTCGCTGAGCACGGAGGAAAGCGAGGCGGCGATGTCGGGCGCAAGTTCCTCGATCAGCGCCGCGGTGAGAAGTTCGGCGAGATCGTAGCCGTCGCCGTCGGCATCGGCGAAGATGCCCTCGACCAGCACCCCGCCGGCGGTGATCACGGCGTCTTCCGGCACGGTGATTTCTCCGGTGGAAAGAACCACCTCGCCGCCGGAGACCTCGACCCGGCCGATGATGGTGCGGATCGCGATCTGCAGGCGGGCGAGGGCCTGATCGACCTCGTCGATGATGGTGCCGGCCTCGCCGACCGAGCCGTCGATGGCGTAGAGCGCCTGCTGGACGGAATCGACGCGGGTGCAGAGGTAGTCCTCGACCAGCGCCTGGCGGGCCGCGAGGGTGCCGGCACCCTCGGGAATGGCGGCGAGTTCGGCGTGGAGGGTGTCGACGACCGGGTCGACCGAGACCGCGAACAGGCGGTCGTAGAAGTCGTCCATGCGATCATTGAGCAACTCCGCCGAGGCGTCGAGTCCGTCGATCAGCGCATCGGTGACATTCTCCGAAATGGCGGTCTCCACCGCGCTGAGCACGCCGGTGTTTTCGACCAGGTCGATCGAGATGTTGGAAAGGTTGATTTCGGGCACGTCGAGGTCGAGCGAGGCGCCGAAGTCGAGCTCGGCGTTCTCGGCGGATAGGTAGGTCAACTCGTGCTCGGTGGTGAGGACCATCAGGTCGTTCTCGACCGGTGCGCTGGCGCGGAACGAGCGGGTGGTGGTGTCCCAGTCGAGCGGGTAGTCGAAGTTGACCACACCGAGCCAGTTGTGGACGGCGTGGACCCGATAGTCGGCACTGGCGAGGTCGCGGTAGTTCGCCAGCGTGTCGGATGTCGGGTAGGAGCGGTTGTCGGTGTCGAAGGACGAGGCCGTGATGTCGCCGCCGCCGGACGTCCAGCCGCCCATCATGTGGATGGCGTCGGTGGTGTTGCCCTCGGTGGTGCCGGTGTGGAAATGGACCTCGAGGTCCTCGAAGAAGGGCACGTCGAGCAGGCCGGCAAAGGACAGGTCGCCCTGCACCTCCGAGGAGTGCTCGAAGTTCTCGTAGTAGGCGTCGTGGGTCGGGAAGAAGGTGTAGACCTCGTTGCCGGGACCGGCGATCTCGAGGGTGGAGGGCAGGTTGAGCCGGGAGTCGATGCCTTCCAGTCGGCCGTCGGCCTCGGTGATCAGGTTGCCGTCGGGGTGGAAGCCGAGCGAGCCGGCGAGGGCGGGCGCGATGTTCGAGGCGAAGGAGCGGACCCCGACGACCAGGTTGGCCTCCGACGGGTCGCAGTCGGCCCCGATGGCGGGCTGGAAGTGGGCGGAAATCCCGGTGAAGTCGGCGCTCCAGAAATCGAGGTCGTCCTCGAAGGATCCGCCGGGGATCTCGGCGGTGGTCAGGCCGCCGAGGCAGTTGAAGTAGAGCGGGTCGAAGGCGAGCGTGAAGTTCGACGGCGTGGGGACGTCGAGGCTGCCGGCGGTGATCGATTCGTGAACCTCGCTGCCTAGGAAGGACAGGCCGTAGGATGTGAACTGGAACTCGTAGCCGTAGATGAAGACGGGGCCGGTGAAGGGGTTGGTGTCGGGTTCGTGGATGCCGGACACACCGCTCTGGCGGGTGTAGTACTTCGAGCGGGAGGAGAGCGTGTAGGCCGGCGTGGTTTCGCCGCCGAGGACGGAAACCGCGGTCGGCGCCGTGGTTTCGGCGGAGACGCGGTAGTTCATGCCCGGGTAGTCGCCGAGGCCGTCGAGGTAGGCCGCCTGGCCGGGGCGCTCGGGGACGTCGAGGTTGGCGGGGTCGAAGCCGGTGTTGAGCAGCACGCCGGGCCCGTCGTCGTTGATCTGTGTGAAGTCCGCGGCGTCGAGATGGTGCCCGGCCATCAGGAAGCGGCCGTTGAGGAAGATGGTCGAGTCGTGGGCATAAACCGGATTGCCGGAGCCGTCGGGCGAGAGCGCGTCGATGTAGCCCATGACCACGTCGCGGCGGGAGCCGACGTTGATGTAGGTGCCGCCGAGCCCGAGGCCGCCGTCGCGGGTGAAGCCGAAGGCGGCGGTTCCGGGGTCGAGCTTGACGGTGGCGTCGCCGATGGTGCCGCAGGCCTCGGCGCAGTCGCGGGCGTAGGGCATGGAAACGATCGCCGCGCCGGGGAGGGAGGAGGTGGCGGGAACGACGAGATCACCGGCGATCTCGATGCTGCCCTGCGATGACCAGGACAGCTCGGCGTCGAAAGGGAAGTGGGTCGAGAACGAGCCGGGATCGATGGCGAGGGTGGTGGTCATTTCGGCCACGCCGTCGGCGTCGGCGGCCCAGGTCGTGGCGGCGGTCGGAGTCGGGCCGACGTGGTTGTAGTAGAGTTCGTTGGAATGCAGTTCCTTGTCGGCGGCGGGGATCGGGGTCGCGTCGAGGAAGTCCATCTCGAAGCGCCGGACGTAGCGGCAGCGGTCGCTGCCGGGGACAGGCACGCCGCCGGCGAACTCGCCGGTGTCGACGTTCCAGAGGACGTTGAGGCAGGTGATCTCGACCGGTTTTGATTCTTCCCGGAGGTGCCAGACCTCGCCGGGGTTCGGCGAGGGAATGGAGATCGCGGTGGCTTCCGGCCGCAGTTCCTGGGTGAAGTGGCGGGCACCGGTGTCGAGGATGGACTCGAGGACATGGTTGGACGGGGCGGTCGGATCGCCGAGGTAGGCGCCCATGCCCGCGGGGAGGAAAACCTTCACGTTGCCCTGCAGCCCGTTGATGTCGAAGAACATCGCCTCGCGGCGGAAGCGGACGTTGGCGGTGGAGCCGACGTCGGGGTCGTCGGGAGCCGTCACGTCGAGAGCCGTGGCGCTGTCGTAGTAGGCGGTGCCGTCGTCGTAGAGCAGCAGGAAATGCTCGATTCCTCCCCAATCGACCGAGAAGTCGTCGTTATTGAGAACGTGCGACTCGCCGACCTCGACGATGGTGGCGTAGTGGTCGCCGAGGTCGGTGTAGCCGCGGGTGAAGGGGTCGTTCGTGATCGAGGTCAGGACCAGTTCGTCGGTGTCGTTGTTCGCCACGACGCGGCCGTTGTAGTGGAGGAGGGTCGAAGCCGGGCCGGCGTAGGGGCCGTCGTCGGTGACGTAGGGGTCGCCGGGCACCTCCTCGTGGCTCAACGTGCAGCGGACGTAGTAGGTCTTGTTGATGGGATCGAGCTGGACGTCGGGATTGACGTTGAACTCGCGGGTGACGGTGCGGATGGCGGGGGCCTCGATCGTGCCCGAGTTGTCGTGCTGGTCGAGGTTGTAGCCCGGGCCGGTGGTCGTGCCGGCGATGGCGACGACGTTCTGGGTGAAGGCCTCGACCAACTCGTAGGTGATGTGGTGGGGGATGATGTCGGTGGTCGGCGAGGCGGATAGATAGGCGTCGTAGCGGTGGAGCTTGAGCGTGGCCGAGGCGACGAAGCGGTCGTTGGCCGGATCGGTGTCGCAGGCGAAGCGCTTCACCCACTGCACCGAATCGATGTAGGAACGGACGTTGACGGCGGCGTCGGCCGAGGTGGTGTTGGTGAAATGAATGATCCGTTTCCACGCCGTGTCCTCCTGGGCGACCGTGGCGTAGACCAGCGGGGCGGTCTGTTCCTTGAGCAGCAGGCGGACGTAGTAGAGCTTGCCGGACTCAAGCGTGGCGGCCGGCTTGATACGGTCGAAGACGACCCGGCCCGAACTGGCGGTGACCGCAAACGAGGTTCCCTGCACGGAGGCCACCGGGTTGCCGGCGCCGTCGTCGAGCATCACCAGGTTGTCGTTGAAGTCATAGAGCTGGTAGTCGCAGCGGTAATTGGAACTGCCCGGTCCGGTGCTGGTGAAGTTGATGCTCGCCTGGACGGCGATCTCGTCGCGATCGTAGGTGGCCCCGCGTGAGGCGTCGGAATCGATCAGGTAGTCGCCGCTGGTGATCGAGAAGCTGACGATGGTTTCAGTGAAGCTGGCGAGTGCCGGCAGCGAGAGAAGGAGGGACGTGAAGAGAGCGAGGCGTTTCATGCGGAAAAGCAATGATTGACGGCAGTATCACTCCATTTAAGGGGCTTCACGTGGAGGGAGGAAGCCCAAATTGGCCCTTGCGGCGATCGGTCGGTCGCCCGACCGGGATCGCTCAGAGTCGCCGGAGCATCGCGGCGAAGGCTCCGTCGGTGCCGTCGCGCTGGGGCAGGGCCTGGCGAGTGCCGGCTGGCTCAAGCCCCGGGTGACCGGCGAGGAATCGCTCGATCTGCTCCTCGTTCTCCTCGGGCTCGATCGAGCAGGTCGAGTAAACGAGACGCCCCCCGGGCTTGAGGCAGGGAAGGGCCGCTTCGAGAATGTTGCGCTGGATCTTGACCAGCTCGTCGATCTGCTCGGGTTGGAGACGCCAGCGGACATCGACCCGGCGGCGAAGCACTCCAGTGTTGGAGCAGGGCACGTCGAGCAGGATCGCGTCGAAGGCCTGGTGCCACTTTTCGGGGGCGGGTTGCGTCCAGTCGTGGCAGGCCACCTCGGCCGGCCGGATGTGGAGGCGTTCGAGGTTTTCCCGCAGGCGTGGCAGGCGCTTCTCGTTGGAATCGGTGACCGTGAGCGTCTCGCCGGAGCCTTGCGCCGCGGCGATCAGGAAGGCCTTGCCGCCCGGGGCGGCGCAGGCATCGAGAATGTGCTCGCCGGGTTTCGGGTCGAGCAATTCGACGCAGTGCCGGGTGGCCGGATCGGTGATGTAGATCGCGCCATCCTTGAGCAGATCGCGGGGAACGGGGCCTTCGATCTCAAAGTAGCCTTCGAGGCCGGTCGGGATGCCGATTTCATCATCGGCGGTCCGAACGAGTGGATTGACCCGGGCGATGGTCGGAGGTGGGGCGTTGTTGAAGGCCATCAGTTCGATGGCCTTGTCCTTGCCGAAGCGCTTCTTCCACCGGTTGAAGAGCCAGTCGGGATGCGAAAAGGCGACGGCGGGCGGGAGCTCGTCGAGCTCGAGGAGCTTGTTGCGCTGGGCGACGGCGCGCCGGAGCACGGCATTGATCAGCCCTCGCACCGGTGCTTTTCCAAGCTCGACGGTTTCGAAGACGGCGGCGTGATCGGGCAGACGGAGAATCAAGAGCTGGCAGAGCCCGACCCGCAGAATGTCGCGCGTTTCGTGGTCGAGCTTGCCCTTTCGGAGGCGACGGATCCACTCATCGAGCAGGCGGCGGTGCCGCAAGACGCCGAGGACGATGGCATTGAGCAGTCCACGGTCGGCCGCCGAGAGCTCGTTGCGGGACGCGTGGCGCTCGATCAGGCTGTCGGCGTAGGCATGGCCCTTGCCCCAGGCCCGGAGGATGGAGACGGCGGCGCGGCGGGGGGATTTCATTCAAAAAGACTGAAGACGGAAGATGAAAAGACAGAAGACTGGAGATCTCCGGCAAGGACCGACAGTTCACGTCTTCCGTCTTCCGTCTTCAAGTCTTCTGTCTTGAAGTCTTCTGTCTCTCAACTCGCGTCAACCGCGGCGCGACCGATGCACTCGTATTCGAGGCCGGCGGCCTTGGTGTCTGCCGGATCCAGCAGGTTGCGGCCGTCGAAGACGAGCGGCGTGCGCAGGCGCCGGGCGATCTCGGTGAGGTCGGCGTTGGCGTATTGCGGCCATTCGGTGGCAATGACCAGCGCATCGGCATCATCCAGAGCCGCATACATGTCCGGGGTGTAGTCGATCTCACCCTCGAACTCGCCGAACTTCTTGGCCGTGGCGATTGCCTGGGGATCGTTGGCGATGACGCGGGCGCCTTCCTTGAGCATGACCTTGGCCATTCGGATGGCGACCGACTCGCGGACGTCGTCGGTGTTCTGTTTGAAGGCCAGTCCCCAGAGGGCGATTTTCTTGTCGCGGAAGACCCACAGCTTTTCGCGGATCTTGTCGAGGAAGCGGTTCATCTGGTCGGCATTGATGCGCTCGACCTCCTTGAGCAGGTCGAAAGGCTGGCCGAGCGATTCGGAGATGGCGATGAAGGCCTTGATGTCCTTCGGGAAGCAGGAGCCTCCATAGCCGAGGCCGGCGTTGAGGAAGGCCCGACCGATGCGCTTGTCCATGCCGATTCCCTCGGCGACCTTCTCGACGTCGGCGTGCGAGGCCTCGCAGATGTTCGCGACGGCGTTGATGTAGGAAATCTTCAGTGCGAGGAACGAGTTCGCCGCGTGCTTGATGAGTTCGGCCGAATTGATGTCGGTGACCAGCACGGGCGCGACGAAGGGCTCGTAGAGCTTCTGCATCAGGGCCAGCGCCTTCTCGTCGTTCGATCCGATGACGATGCGGTCGGGGTGAAGCAGATCCTCGACGGCGCAGCCTTCGCGCAGGAATTCGGGGTTGGAGACGACGCCGAACTCGACGCCATCCGGGGCGTAGCGCCGGACGGTCTGCTTGACCTTGTCGCCGGTCTTCACCGGCACGGTGGACTTGTCGACGATCACGCGGTAGCCGAGCTCCGGAGTGAGGCACTCGGCAATCTCACGGGCGACCTTCTCGATGAAGGAAAGATCCACCGAGCCGTCCGGCTGGGGCGGGGTCGGCACCGCGATGAAGATGATGTCACCCGACTTGACCCCGTCTTCGGTGGAGGTGGTGAACTTGAGGCGTCCGCTGTCCACGTTGGCCTTCACGAGGTCGGCAAGACCCGGCTCGTAGATCGGAATTTCCCCGCGGAGAAGGGTTTCGATCTTTTCCTGGTTGTTGTCGACGCAGGTGACGTGGTGACCGACCTCCGCAAAGCAGGTGCCGCTGGTAAGCCCGACGTAGCCGGTGCCGATGATGGTGATGTTCATGGACGCTGAGGGGAACGGGGGGGCGTTTAGCAGTGCGGATCCGGCCATTCAAGGCCGGGCCGCCGGGAAGCCCGAGTTTCTGGCGGCGATGCGATCCGGCGGGAAGCGGGCTTCCGCCCTTGCTGCCGGGCCCACGCTTGCTAGGGAAGGGCATGCGCACAATGATCCGTGACCTACTGGATTCCAAGGAGGCTTCCGGCTCGATTCAGGCCGCCGGGTGGGTTCGCACCCGCCGCGACTCGAAAGGCTTCTCCTTTCTCGAGATCAACGATGGCTCCTGCCTCGGCAGCCTGCAGGTGATCGTCGACCAGGGCACGCCGGGCTCGGAGGATCTCTCGAAGATGGCCACGGGGGCCTCGGTCTTGGTGGAGGGTCGCCTGGTCGAGTCGCAGGGCGGGGGCCAGCGATGGGAGGTGCAGGCCTCGGCGGTGACCTTGCTGGGCACGGCGCCCGACGATTTTCCGCTCCAGAAGAAAGGTCACTCGCCGGAGTTCCTGCGCTCGATCGCCCACCTGCGGCCGCGCACCAATCTCTACGGTGCAATGTTCCGCATCCGCAGCCGGATGAGCTTCGCGGTGCACCGTTTTTTCCAGGAACGCGGCTTCCACTACATCCACACGCCCATCATCACCGCCAGCGACTGCGAGGGAGCGGGGGAGATGTTCCGCGTGACGACCCTCGATCCGACCTCGGGAGCGAAGCAGTCGTACGACGACGATTTCTTCGAGAAGCCGACCCACCTCACGGTTTCGGGCCAGCTGGAGGGGGAAACCTTCGCCTGCGCGCTGGGCAGCATCTACACCTTCGGTCCGACCTTCCGGGCGGAGAATTCCAACACCTCGCGCCATGCCGCGGAGTTCTGGATGATCGAGCCCGAGATGGCCTTCTGCGATCTCGAGGGCGACATGGACCTCGCCGAGGAGATGGTGAAGTGTCTGGTGACCGAGGCGCTGGAGAATCAGGACGGCGACCTGTCGATCTTCGAGAAGTTCATCGACAAGGGTTTGCGCCAGCGGCTCGAGTTCGTGGCGTCGAATCCCTTCGAGCGACTCGCCTACACCGACGCGGTGGAGATCCTCGGCAAGTCGGGGGTGAAGTTCGATTATCCGGTCGAGTACGGCCAGAACCTCCAGAGCGAGCACGAGCGCTGGCTGACCGAGGAGCACTTCAAGCGTCCGGTCACGGTTTACGACTACCCGAAGGAGATCAAACCCTTCTACATGCGGCTCAACGACGACGGGAAGACCGTGACTGCGATGGACCTGCTGGTGCCTGGGATCGGGGAGATTGTCGGCGGCAGCCAGCGCGAGGAGCGCCTCGAGGTGCTGCGCGCGAACATGCAGCGCCACGGTCTCTCGGAGAAAGAATACGGCTGGTACGTCGACACCCGTAAATTCGGCACCGTGCCGCACGCGGGTTTCGGCATGGGCTTCGAGCGCCTGCTGATGTTCGTCACCGGCATGCAGAACATACGGGATGTCATTCCCTTCGCCCGCACGCCGGGGCACTGTGAGTTTTGAACGGGGTCAATCCTCCGGAAACACCGGGAAGCGGGCGGCGGGATTCAGCACCTCGGGGGCGATGGTGGTGAAGGAGCGATCGCTTCCGATCCGGTATTCGCCCACGGCGATGGGCACGACCACGAGCCGGACGAGGGGCGTATCTCCTCCTTCGCTCCGGCCGACGTGCAGGAGCATCGCGCAGTTGGGAACCTTGGAGACTTCAAGGCGGTCGCCGGGGTTGAACCAGCCGGAAGCGACCGTGTTGCGGGTGGGAAAGAGGTAGTCGATGGTGACCGGCCATGGGGCGGCTTCGCTGAACTCATCCGGGCGCACCATCGCTCGGGCCCTCACGGCGAAGCCGGGCGCGAAGAGGTCGTCGGCGTCGAGTTCCCGGACCATCGTGATCTCGAAGTCGCCTTCGACGTACTGGATGAGTCCGGGCTCCTCGAGTCCGGTGAGATAGTTGCGCATCAGCGCCCGGTTGAGCCGCGAGGTGGCCGCGTCCCCGAGCTCGGCGTAGCGGCGGTAGAGGGCCCGCGGGTCGGCCGCCTCGCCGGGCGGTGCCTGCTGCAGGGTGAAGGCCACGGCCGGCTCGGTCCGCCCGAGCTTGCGGATCAGGTCGTAGTTGCGGGGGATTTCGGGATGCCCGAAGACATGGAGACAGAGAACCCAGCTGAGAATGGCCGCGCAAGCGGCGAGGACGTTGGCGAGGGTCCACCAGTAGTAGTGGCCCCGGCGCTTTCTCCGGACTGGAGCTTCTTTGGGCATCAGTTCTTTCCGCAGTCCTCGACCTCGGAGGGGTCGGGCGCCGGCTCGTCTTCGGTTTCAAAGGAAGTGCCGCAGCCGCAGGATCGCGATGCCTGGGGGTTGCGAATGCGGAAGCCGGCGTCGGAGAGGGAATCGACGTAGTCGACCACGCAGTCGTTGAGTTTTTCGAGGCTGTCGGCCGCGACGATGAGGCGGCCACCCTCGGTCTCGGAGACCTGGTCGCCTTCGCCGGGTTCCGCGATTTTCATCTCATACTGCCAGCCGGCACAGCCGCCGCGGGTGACGGCGAGTCGGAGTCCGGCCTCGGGGCCGGCATTCTTGCTCTGGAGCAGCGTGCGCAGGGCTTCGG
The DNA here is from genome assembly GCF_044385805.1 of Haloferula sp. A504. Lineage (NCBI taxonomy): Bacteria > Pseudomonadati > Verrucomicrobiota > Verrucomicrobiia > Verrucomicrobiales > Verrucomicrobiaceae > Haloferula > Haloferula sp. A504. The sequence continues at coordinate 7,182 of NZ_JBISBU010000009.1, read as the reverse complement.
TGGCGGGTTCACTGATGCGGATCATGGCGGGAGACTGATACGGTCGGATGCCCGCCGGTGAAAGCGGAAAGCGGAAGGCGGAAGGCGGAAGGCGGAAGGCGGAAGGCGGAAGGCGGAAAGCGGAAGGCGGAAGGCGGAAGGCGGAAGGCGGAAGGCGGAAGGCGGAAGGCGGAAGGCGGAAGGCGGAAGGCGGAATGTTGGTGACCCACCCCCGGGACCGCCCGAACTCCGAACTCTCAACTTGGAACTTGGAACTTGGAACTTGGAACTCTCCACTACAGGCGTGCCCGTGATCCGGATTCTGCCCGACGTTCTGGCCAGCCAGGTGGCGGCCGGCGAGGTGGTGGAACGCCCGTCCAGCGTGATCAAGGAACTCGTGGAGAACAGCCTCGATGCCGGTGCGGGTGAAGTGCTGGTCGAGATCCGGCGGGGTGGCGCGGCGCTGATGCGGGTGAGCGACGACGGCTGCGGGATGTCGCGGGAGGATGCGCTTCTCTCCCTCGAGCGCCACGCGACCAGCAAGCTCGCGGAGGCGGCCGACCTGCACCGGATCCAGACGCTCGGCTTTCGTGGCGAGGCGGTGCCGAGCATCGCCAGCGTGTCGCGGTTCCGGATGGTGACCCGGCCGCGGGGTGATCTGGCCGGAACCGAGATCCGGTTGGACGGTGGAGCGGAGGCGCAGGTCCGCGAGGCGGGGTGCGCCGAGGGAACGATGATCGAGGTTCGCGACTTGTTCTTCAACGTGCCGGCCCGGCGGAAGTTCCTCCGGACCGAGACCACGGAGTCGGCACACATCGAGCACCAACTCAGGCTTCACGCGCTCGCGGCCGACGGGGTGCGCTTCCGGTTTCTGAAGGATGAGCGACAGGTTTTCGAGCTTCCGGCCGGGCGTTCGCGCAGGGACCGGGTGCGCTGGGCGGTGGGGACATCGCTGGCCGGTGAGCTGATCGACCTGCCCGAGCAACGCGGACGCGGGCTGCGGGTGTCGGGATTCGTGCTGCCGGCCCGCCATGCGCGGAAGGGCAGGCGACACCAGTGCGTGTTCCTGAACGGGAGGCCGGTGGAGGACCCGGCGATCTCCCGGGGACTTGCCGAGGGATTCCGTGGAGCGGTGAATGACGGCCTGCATCCGGCAGCTTGGCTGTGGATCGAACTCGACCCGAAACTGGTCGACGTCAACGTCCACCCGGCCAAGCGGGAGATCCGGCTGCATCGTCCGCACGACCTCCGCGAAGCCGTCGCCGAGTCGGTGCGCCGGGGCCTGGCGGCGATCGAACGCCCGAGGCAGGAACCTGCGCCTTCCAAGCCTCTGGCGGCATCTTCTCCATCGTTTGTCGCGCGTCCCGTCGCTGCCATCGAGCGGCCCCTGCCATTGGAGGCTCCGGCGGCTGAGGAGACCGCGAAACCCGGGCCGAGGGCACCCCGTTTCCGGCAAATCGGCGAGCTGCTGGGTCGTTTCGCGCTGATGGAATCCGAGGACGGACTGGTCATGCTCGATCCACGGGCGGCGCGGGAGCGCATCCTCTATGAAAGATGGCTGGCGGCGGGCACCGAGGGCGTGGCCACCCAGGCGCTGCTCGTTCCGCGGGTGATCGAGCCGGGCCCCCGGGAGGTCGATCTTCTGCTGCGCCACCGCGAGCTTTTCGATGCCGCCGGTTTCGAGATCGAGGATTTTGGAAACGGCAGCATCCGCTTGGGGGCGACTCCGGCCTTTCTGCACGACGAGGATCCGGCGTCCTTGCTGTTGGAGGTGGTCGACGACCTCGCCGAGGGCGCGAGCGGCTCGTCGCGGTTCGCCTCGGAAAAGGTGGCGGCGGTCCTTGCCCGCCGGGCGGCACGCCGGGAATCTCCCGGGCCGCATGAGGCCCCGGCCCTGCTCGAGCAACTCTTCGCCTGCGACTTGCCCTACTGCGCGGCGGATGGCCGACCGACCCTGAGCGAGTTTTCCCTGAGTGAACTGGAGAAACGGTTTTCGCGCTGAGGGGTGGGGAATCCGCATTTTCTCAAAAAAGTGTGAGATCCACCGGGTCGGTGCGGTCGGCGAGAAATTTTCGGCGGATTCTGTTTGGAAAGGTTTTTGGTTTGAGTTTCTAAAATTTTTATTGAGCCCTCCCGCCGGATCTGGTTGAATGCAGCAAGCAATGAGGGGGTCTTTCCGGGCGGGCGGCCGTGATTCCTCGGTCGAAGCCCGGAAATCCTTGAGTTTGCAAGGATCTCGCTGGTTTTTCGGCTTCGGGGTCTGCCTGAAAATTCGCGGGAATTTGCGGAAGAGCCCGATTTGACGGGCGTCCAGCCTTGAGAGCGACCCCTTAGACCGCTTGAAATTCAAAGCGTTCAAATTTTTATCAGAAACTTCTTGTTTAGATTTCTGAATCAAACATACTCGATCACGTAGGTCACACGATCTGCGAAGTTTTTGTAAAACTGTGAGTGCTTCCGTTCCAGCTTCGGCCCTTGCCCTGATCCTGTCCATCGGACAGTTGGCGGCATCGATGTCGATCGAGGACCGGCTGTCGGAGCGTCATGAGGCCCTGCTCGAAGACCGGCGTGAGGCCTTCCCTTCCTTGAGTGATCCATTCGGGGTTCCGCAGGCCGCCAAGGTCGTCTTGGAAAACGACAACGAGATCTATCGTCGCGCCGCCGCCTGGCGCGGCAACGTGGTGGCCACCATCTTCTGGGTGGGCGAGCAGCCCACGGAAAACAATCCCACACCGAACGATGTCAGCGCCTGGGATCCCAACTGGGAGTCGAACTTCGGAGGCTACGACGACCCCAAGCGCCGCGACGGATTCCTGCCGGCCGGTTTCGTTCCCCGCTTGAATCCCTTCTACATCGCGCTGCCCTACAACGACATCGGCTCGGACTGGCGTCACAAGCCCGAGGCCTCGGAAGTGATCCCGTGGTTCTGGCGCGACTATCGCGGCGACGGCGTGTCGGTCTGCAAGGGGCGCTGGATCGCGATCCACCTCGACGGCCGCGTCTGCTACGCGCAGTGGGAGGATGTCGGCCCCTTCGACACCGACCACTGGGAGTACGTCTTCCGAGGTGCCGAGCCGCGCGACAACCGCAACGGCGGTGCCGGCATCGATCTCAGCCCGGCCGTGCGCGACTACCTGCAACTGAAGAGCGGCGAGCGCGTCCAGTGGCGTTTCGTCGAGTCCCATGACGTGCCGCCCGGTCCGTGGAAGGACTGGCGCCCGTGATTTTCACCCTGACTGCTGTTCAACCACCAACCCTTACACCCGCCCACTACTGATCCAACCGATCCCACACCCATAGCGAAGATGTCCGGAAGCTCGCAGTCCCGAGCGGTGTTTCCGGCGGTCCGGAGAGAGGTTCTGTCCCGAACCGGCAGAGCGAGTTCCACAGCCAGGAAAGCTCTCTGCCTTTATCTCCTCCGGACCGTCTTCCCGGGCGATCCGTCCCGATCGCCCGACCCGTGAAGCGCTTCGCTTCCCAATCCCACACCCAAACCAGCCATGAAAACCAGCCAACGCGTCGCGGTGTCCGCGACCCTTGTCACCCTTGCGGTCATCGCGATCGAACCCTGCGCCGCCAAGCGCAAGAGCGACACGGACGACGGCAACCACAAGAGCAACCCGAAAACCGCGAAGCTTTATCCCGAGATGCCCTCGGGTTGGCTGACCGCCTTCCCCGTCATGGTCCAGACCGGAACCCACCCAACCCTGACCTGGGGGATCAACTATCCCTCGATCGTCGAAGATTATGTGACGATCGAGGAGCCGGCGACGATCCAGGCGGACGAGGACATCGAGTGCGAGATCCGCATCCTCGGTGCCGGCGTGACCGTCACCCGCTCGAACCAGGCCGGATTCGAGTTCGTTCCGACCGAGGCATGGATGTACATCGACGGCTGGGATCGTCTGTTCTGGGGCACCAACCTCGACGTCAACCCGAATCAGGTCGTCGAGTCCTTCACGCTCAGGAAGAATGAAGAGCTGAAGTTCGGCGGGCGCTACTATTACAACGGGTGGGGGCCGTTTTTCTGGTCCGACAGCGGCGGCGACAACGTGCGGACGCTGGTCAATGGCGACATCCCGCCGGACAAGGTTCCCGACTACGGCGCGCCGTCGCTGGAGAGTTTCCTCCAGCCCTACCTGCGGCCGGACGGACGGGTGAACATCGGTCCGATGGACGTTATCGTGTTCATGGAATTGACGCACTACGACTCCCAGAAGTCGGACCCCGGCTACGACCTGCAGGACATGGTCATCCTGTGCACCTTCAAGTCCAAGGCCCGGACCAACAACGGACACGGAAACAACATCGACGGGATCGACTCGAGCAACCCGGGCAGCGCGCCCTTCATCAACCTCGACACCGACCCCAATGTTGATGACGAGGGCTCCGGCGGCGGCGCGGCACCGAGCAATCCGTGAAATCCCGGGACCTGACCACCATCATGAAAGCAATCATCAGACATGCCTGCCTGATCGCCGGGTGCATCTCGATCGCGGGAGCCGCGGAGAAGGACAAGCCGGTTTACCGGGATGCGGCCACGCATGATCAACTCGCGCTCGAGTTGCGGAAGATGCAGAACCGCGATCCGATGAAAAACCGGGAGGCGGTGACGGGTGAGGATCCCTCGAAGGTCAACCGCCCCGTCGATCTGCTGGAGCAGTCCGACATCATCAGCTTCGGAGGCTTCGCCACCTTGGTGCCGAAGCGGGCGATTCTTTCGGTGCCGGACAACTACCGGCGCTACATGACGCTCGATCCCAAGGCCCGCATCATCGGCTGGGCCGACTTCTTGTCCCGCAACCGGGGGTGGATTTCCACCATCGAGGTGAGCCGGATCGAGGCCGAGGGCAACAAGCCGCTACCCGAGGAAACCAGCGAGCAGATTGCGAAAAGCTCCAATCTCATCGTCGCCACCCACCGGGGCGGGCCGATCTCGGTGCTGCCCCTCAAACAACCCGAGGAACCTTCCATCGCCGACCAGGAACAGCCATGAAAACGCATCATTCACTCTCCCTTCTGCTCTTGTTGCTCGGCACCGCGTCGGATGTCCGTGGCCAGGCCGAGGACTACTTCACCAATTTCCTGCGCCAGGTCCAGTTGCCCAGCGGCGTGGTTTGGGACGTTACGATCGACCCGGCCGGCGAGCAGTTTTCCCCGCTCCCGATCGATCCCGGCGGTGCCCGATTCGAGCTCTGGACGATCCAGAACGACCCGCTGCAGGTCTATCTGCTCGATACCAGGTATGTCGGCACCTACGTCCCGGTGGCGAACGTGATGATCCGCACCGGTGACTCCTACCAGTACACCGGAGGAATTCCCCGCACCCGGGCCGACCAGCCCTTCATCGTGGATGTGGAGGTTTCCGGCCTGCTCAACGGCGAGGACGATCCCGTCGCGTCGAAGAGCGTGAACCTGCTCCGGCACGTGCAGTCCTACGGCGAGGGCGGGACCGGCGAGAACATCGACCGCACCCAGGCGACCCTCTTCCATCAGGTCTCGCTGGTGGACAACGCGATCCACCGGCTGAGCTACACGGTGAGTTCGATCCCCGGGCCCGACCGGTCCAAGGTGCGGGGCGAGGAGCGGTTCTCGGTCTTCTCACTGGACGATTACCAGGCCCCGGCTTCACAGCTTGCATCGATGTTCGTGCAGATCTGGCCGGTGGCGGATGGCGCGATCAGCGGGATCGAGGAGGGTGACAAGCTGCGGTTCAGCACGCCGAACCTGACCATCACCCTCAACGACCTTTATCCCGACTCGCGGACTTATGTGCAGATCTACCCCGGGGGACCGTCACTGGGCACCGAGGGAACGGTCATTCCCGGCTCGGGCTACGTGGTTTACGACTCGGTGCCGCACGACAAGACGCTCGTGATCGACGACTGGGGCAACATCATCACCGCCAGCGGCGACTACACGATGGAACTGCTGACGGCGACGCCCTTCGGCGTCGACCGGCTCGACTACGTCACCTTCAACATCAACCGCGACATCGAGGTCAACGGCAGCGTGACCACCGTCGAGTAATCCCAATCCCATGATGAAAATCCGGCCGTCATTCCCCCAGGGATGGTCCGCCGGAAGGGCGGGCCGCATTTTCGAGCCTTATCCGAAGGTTGTCGTTGCGGTAGATCACCGAGAAGGTGGCGCGGCGGGATTTTCGCAGCAGGTCTTCGATTTCGGTGAAGGCCATGAGGAGGAACAGCCCCCTCACGGGCTCGCGATGGAAGGAGAGGGTACGGGTGGAGAAGTTGTCCTCGACGCTCCGCTCCTGCTGGTTCGCGGAGAGATTTCCGTGTTCCTTTCCCAGCTCGCGTTTCAGCCGGTTGAAGTCGGCTTCGACCGTCTCGGCCTTGTCGCCGGGCATGCCGTAGTGGACGGTGACCTCGATCAGCCGTCCGTCGTGGAAGCGCGCCTCGACCGCGCGGGCGGGAGAGTCGGGCAGCGGGGCTCCCTTGCGGTCGATCCGGAAAATCCGGATCGCGGGAGCCTTTGCGGGAAGGTCGATGTGGATGTCGAGCTTGTGCCGGTCGGCCCAGGTGAGGAGCCGTTCGGGCGAGTCGCCCCACTTCAATCCGAACGGGGGCTCCAGCACGGCCTGACCGGCGAGCGGAGAAGCCAGCAGGAGCCACAGCAGAAGCAGGGCTTTGGACATGCGGGCAACATGCCTGCAAATCGACGGCGAAACAAGCGTCGCCGCGGCTGGGTGATGATGGAGGCGGCGTATGCGCTGAGTTTCCTGACGGCGCTGTCGCTGGTGCTGCTGAAGCTGTCGATCAACATCACCGCGCCCCGGCAGTGGACGTTGCAGCAGACGGTGACCGACGCCTACCTGACCTACGAGAAGGCCCTGGCCCAACGCCTTCCCTTCGCCGACCTGCTGGACGAAGACTCCCCTTGGCCGGCCTACCCGGACAAAAGCGAGCTGATGGTCTCGCTGGGCAAGCTGCCGGGGGGGGCTCCGGTCGAGGGGCGGGTGATCCGCACCCGGGTCCCCAACTCGGACAACTTTCCCGTGGATGGTGGCAGCGGAACGACGGCGGACAACCCGGCGGGAATGAGGGTGTGGAACTTTCAGAGCCTGCTGGTCTACGAGATCGGCGGCCGTGACTACGTGAAGAGCCGGACGGTGGTGAGATCGCAATGAGGAACCACGCACCAGACGGAACACGGAAAGGGCGGGGTGGCTACACCCTGCTG
>NZ_JBISBU010000099.1:0-11192 GCF_044385805.1 Haloferula sp. A504 | reverse complement strand
CGAGCGACACCTAGATCTGCCCACAGGGCGAAGTGCTTGCCCGGAAAGCGGATACCGAAGCCCGCGACCCGGAGGGTGGATTTCGCACCTACGCCAACGCCGCAGCCTGCCGGGAATGCCCCATGAGGACGAAATGCACCGCCGGCAACTATCGCAAGCTCCTCATCAGCGTCCACGAAGAGGCTCTCAAGCGGGCTGCCGGGCGTCTGGCCATGTCTCCCGGGATCATGCGCAAACGCCCCAGCCTCGTTGGGCATCCCTTCGGGACGATCAAGCAACGGCACGGACAAGGCGGATTACTTTGCCGTGGACGTGCTCTTGCCGGAGCGGAGATGGGACTCAGCGCCCGGGCATACAATTTCACCCGAGTGATGAATCTGGTCGGAATCCATGGCCTACTCGGTGCGATCCGGGCCCGCAGCGCACCGGGCACCTGCTGAAAGGCGGGGTGCGCCCTCATGTCATGGAGGACAAAGGCAGCAGAACCCCGCGACACGAGCTTCGCCAAGCCCTCTTCAGGCGCTCGATCAATCCCCATCCTCCCAAACAGCTTTCCCAAGGCCCATCCAATGACCTCACGCAATTTCCAACTCATTTCCCGACAGCCTCTGAAGCTCGCATCTGCCCGAACGGTGCATGCGAGCTGAAGCTCGAGGTCCGTAGGCTCTGCCCACCCCTGAAAGCAAACGAGCCGACCCCTTGCGGAGCCGGCTCGCGGAAATGGTTGATGAAGACTCGATCAGGCCAGCGCCTCGAGTTTCGCCTTGAGCTGCTCCTTGGTGACACTTGCCCCGACGATCTGGTCCTTCACTTCGCCACCCTTGAAAAACAGCAGCAGCGGGATCGAGCGCACGTTGTACTTCACCGCCAGATCGCGGCACTCGTCGACGTTCACCTTGCCGACCTTGGCGGAGTCCCCGATCTCGTCGGCGACCTGGTCGATGACCGGGCCGATCATCTTGCACGGTCCGCACCACTCCGCCCAGAAGTCCACGAGGACCGGCTTGTCGGAGTCGATCACCTCACTCTGGAAATTGCTGTCGTTGAATTGTTGAGCCATGCGCGAACGATGCCGAGCGGGTTCCGAATGTCAACTCCCCTGCCCGGCTGCCGGTGCCTTCAAGCGAAACGCCCGCTTCCGTTTCCGGAAGCGGGCGCTTGAAAAGTTGCACGGGGACCGCGATCAGAAATCGAAGTCGTCGTCGGCCGGCGCGTCGAAATCGTCATCGGACGGAGGCTCGACCATTTCCTCGAACTCGTCGGCGGGTTCTTCCGCAGGTTCCTCCGCCGGCGCGGGCTCCTCGGCAGCTTCCTCGTCGGAGGCTTCAGCTTCCGCAGGTTCGCTCGCCGCGGGGGCCTCGGCTACCGCCGCCGTCGTGTCGTCGGGGAGATACGCTTCGATGGTGCTCGTTTTCCAAGCGAGGAATCCGATGATGCCTGCGAACACAAAGGTGATGATGGGTGCGACCATGATGATGAGTTAGAAAAGGTTGCCCCACTCGATGGGCTGCTTCTCGCCGTCGGAATCGGTGCCAAGCCAGACCGCGGCGGTCATCAGCTGGATGGCGATCACCGCGGCGGCACCGAGGAAACCGAGAATCGAGAGGATGTTCGAGATGCCGTCGCCGCCGGACTCGGAATCGTCCTCGCTGACCTTCATCGTCGCCATCTGCGACGCCGCCGGAGCCTGGGTGCCGAGCGGTTGGGTCGGCGGATTGAGCTGCACGGTCGCCTTGGGCAGGGCGACGGTCGGACCCGGCGCGGGGGCGCCACCGGCAGGGGCGGTTGGTGCCCCGGGTTTGGTGAGAGGCGTCGTCGGGGCCGAACCCGGCGTGTTGAGCTTGATGGTCGGCATCGGTGCCGGCGCGCCCGGCTTGCCACCGGGGGCGGTCTTGAGCTGGATCGTCGGTGCCGGAGCCGGTGCCTTGCCCGGAGCATCGGGAGCCTTGGGCACCGAAACCGGAGCGGTGGCGGTCGGCGGCTTGGGAGCCGTCGGTGTCGGCGGCTTGGGCGGGCCGACGGTCGGCTTCGGTGCCGCAGGGGCGGGAGGTGCCCCGGTCGGCGAAGCTTTGGGTGCATCGGCGGCCTTCAGGGTCACGCGGACGGTTTCCTTTTTCAGCGGCACGCTCGAAGTCTGCTTCGACGGTGGGTTGTTTTCTTCGGAATCGCTCATTCGGCGGTTTGGTCTCGGTGAAAGAGAAAAAACACCTTCGGAAAGGACGTGTCAAACCTCCATCCTGACTCCCAATCCCGGCCATCCGCGGAATACCTCCGGCACCGCTTGACCGGCAGGCCGCTTGGCCGATGATTCGTCCATCACCACCGACCCCGCGGCCCCATGACCTCCCGCCGAACATTCCTCGCCACCTCGGGCCTCGCCTTCCTCGGGCTCCAGCAATACGGACGCGCCAAGGCCCCCGCCCGGAACTTCGATCTGCTCGGCCCGATGCAGGCCGATCCCGCCGGCCTCCTCGACCTGCCCAAGGGCTTTTCCTACCGCGTCATCTCCAAGCTGGGCGACCGGATGAGCGACGGCTTCAAGGTCCCGGGCAAGCCCGACGGCATGGCCGCGTTTCCCGGACCGGACGGCCAGGTCGTGCTGGTCTGCAATCACGAGCTGTCGCTGGCGATGACCGGCCTCGGCCCCTACGACAACAATCTCGAGCTGCCCGGGAACATCGATCCCGCCCTCAACTACGATTCGGGCGACGCCGGCAGGGAGCCCCACTTCGGCGGCACCTCAAACATCGTCTTCGATCCGGAAAAGGGCGAAGCCGTCGCCCAGTTCCTCTCGCTCGCCGGCACCGACCGCAACTGCGCCGGCGGCCCGATGCCGTGGGGCACCTGGATCACCTGCGAGGAGCCCGAGGATCTCCTCACCCCCCGCGGTCGCCGGCACGGCTGGTGCTTCGAGGTCAGAGCCACCGCCGAGCCCGGACTGCAAAAGGCCGAGCCCCTCAAGGCCCTCGGTCGTTTCCGCCACGAAGCTGTGGCGCTCGATCCTTCCACCGGCATCCTCTACCTCACCGAAGACCGCACCGACGGGCTGCTCTACCGCTTCGTTCCGGAGAAAAAACAGGACTTCACCGCGGGCAAACTCCAGGCTCTGGCCGTTGTCGACCGCCCCAAGGCCGACCTCCGCAACTACGACCCCAAGGCCAAGTGGCCGGCCGAAGGCGATGTCCTGAAGGCCGAATGGATCGACATGGAGAACCCCGAGGCTCCGCTCGACGACCTCCGCTTCCGGGGTTTCGACGCTGGCGCGGCACGCTTCGCCCGCGGCGAGGGAATCCATTTCACCGACGACGGCATCTTCATTTGCTGCACCGACGGCGGTCCCGCCCGGCGCGGCCAGCTCTTCCGGCTCCGGCCGTCCGGAGCGGTCGATAAACCCGACGAATTGGAGCTATTCCTCCAATCCACCGAAAACGACCTGCTCACCAATGGCGACAACGTCTGTCCGGGACCCTGGGGCGGCCTGGTGATCTGCGAGGATCTCGTCGATGCTTCCTTCGCCAAACACACCCACCTGCGCGGCGTGACCCCCGAAGGCCAGGTGTTCACCATCGCGCGCAACGCAAAGAACAACAGCGAGTTCGCCGGATCCTGCTTCTCGCCCGACGGCAAGTGGCTCTTCGCCAACCTGCAGGGCCTCGGCTACACCGTCGCGATCACCGGCCCGTGGGAGAAAATCTGACTCGGGTCTCCATTTTGGAACTTGGCCCTTTTGACTTGGAACTTCGGGCCCCTACGCTGCGCCCATGAGTTCGCGCGTCACCGACCTCCACGTCGCCCGTAACATTCCCCTGCCGGCCCCCGCGCTACTGCAGTCGGAAATCCCGCGCTCCGATGAGCAGGCGTCCTTGGTCGCCACCTCCCGCGACACGATCGGCTCCATCCTTTTCGGCGACGACCCGCGCTTCCTGGTGATCGTCGGCCCATGTTCGATCCACGACACCGACGCCGGCCTGGAATACGCCCGCCGCCTGGCCTCGCTCGCCGAACGGCTCGAGGACAAGCTGTTCATCGTCATGCGGGTCTATTTCGAAAAACCGCGCACCACCGTCGGCTGGAAAGGCCTGATCATGGACCCCGCGCTCGACGGCTCCGACAACATCCCCGAGGGCCTGCGCCGCGCCCGCACCTTCCTCCGCCAGGTCATCGACCTCGGCCTGCCGACCGCCACCGAGCTCCTCGATCCGATCACCCCGCAATACATCGCCGACCTCATCAGTTGGTCGGCCATCGGCGCCCGCACGGCGGAAAGCCAGACCCACCGGCAGATGGCCTCGGGCCTGTCGATGCCGGTCGGCTTCAAGAACACGGTTTCCGGCGACCTCACCGCCGCCATCAATGCGGTCAAGGCCGCCAGCCGTGAGCAGACCTTCCTCGGCGTTTCCGAGCAGGGGGTCGCCTCGGCCGTGACCACCACCGGAAACCCCAACTGCCACGTGATCCTGCGCGGCGGTCAGGCCGGACCCAACCACGACCGGGACAGCGTGCGCGCCACCCGCGAGGCGCTGGAAGCCGCCAAGCTCCGGCCCGCCATCCTCATCGACGCCTCCCACGCCAACTGCGGCAAGGACGACCAGCTCATGGCCGGCGTCTTCCGCGAGATCCTCGAGCAGCGGGTCGAGGGCGACCGCTCGATCATCGGGGCCATGCTCGAAAGCAACCTCGTCGCCGGCAACCAACCCTTCCCGCAGCCGCTCGACCAGCTCGTCCGCGGCCAGTCGATCACCGACAAGTGCATCGATTGGGAGACGACCGAACAACTCCTCCACGAGGCAGCGGAGTCGCTCTGAGGTGGCGCAAAGCGATGCTTTGCGAGCCAGATCGACGAAGCGATGCTTCGCCGCCGTAACCGGCAATGCGATGCCGTGGCAACGCAGGATACGATCCATCGGATCGTCCAGCGCTCGCAATCCATCGGATCGCGCCACCCCCCCTACAACAACTCCTCGATCGCCCTCGCTCCCCGCCCCGCTCCTCAGTGCCCACCGTGGCAGCAACGATGCACCTCGCCCAGCGGCAGGGATCCCTCGCAGAACGCCTGGTAGACGGCTTCGGGGGTTCCTCCCGTCTTCGCCACGACCACCCGGATCCCCCGCTCCTCGAGCTGGGCTGCGGCATGATCGCCGATCCCGCCGCAGATCAGCACCGTGCAATCCTCCAAAAGCGCGGCGATCTGACGGTGGTGAGCCTCGTGGGAACGCGTGCCTCCGTCGTCCGGCCGGGTATTGACCCGGTACAACGCGCTGGGATGCCGGCTGCGGCCATGGAAAAGCGCGAAGGCATGGCTGCTGCGGAAGTGCGCCGAAAGCCGGCCATCCTGCGTGGCGACGGCGACCTTTCCAATCGATGGCTGTTGGTTGTTCATGAGGATTCGGAATTGATGATGGCGGTTTCCATGAAGCGGGCCTCGGCCCGGACGCATACTTCGGCCCCCTGCGACAGCGTGGCTTCCATCCGGTGAAGACCGTGCCCCTCGCCCACCCGGCAGGCCTCGATTTCGACCGGAAAACCCAGCCGCACTCCTCGCCGGAAGCGGAGATCCAGGCTCGCCGTCACCGCCCGGTGCCCAAGGGAGAACAAGGCATGCACCATCGCCGCATCCAGCAAGCTCGCCGCAATGCCCCCATGCAGGGTCCCGTCATAACTCTTCCAGCGCTCGTCCGGCTGCCATTCGGCCCACACCTCGCCCGGCGCGTGACAGCGGAACCGGACGTGCAACCCCGCCTCCGACAAAGGGCCGCAGACAAAACACTCCTTGTGCAAACACGCCAGCTTCCGCCGCTGCGCTTGCGCCTCCCCCACCTTCATATTTTGAGCATACGCCCAAAACCCCGCGGTGGCAACGATGTTTTCCAGGTCGGATCAGGATGTTTCCTGGGAGTCGATCCTCAGTGCCTCGCCGCGCACCAGCGCCCTGGCGGTGATCGTCCGGGCCTGCCGCAGGATGCGTCCGAAGGTCTGCCGCGACACCCCCATCCGGCGCGCCGCCTCCACCTGGCTCAGACCTTCAAGATCCGCGAGTCGGATCGCCTCGAAATGGTCGACCGGCATCCCGACCTCGCGAAGCTCCCGCAAGGGAACCCCGGCAGGCTTGAAATAGTGGGACACCGGCGTTCCGGACACCACGCGCGGACATTTCGGGCGGGCCATGGGCCGACCCTAGGGCGATCGACGGCCCCGCGCGAGCCGAATGCCGCTTCCTCCCCGGCCCGGGCCACGGTCGGGATTCCCTTTGTTCGGAAAGGGAAACACCCCCCTCGACGGCCCTACAAAAACTCCTCTTGCGCCCCCACGCCCCGCTCCTAGCCTAGGGCGTTATGTCTACCGCCACCGCTTCCCTGCCGGACTACCTCCACGAGGAGATCCTGCTCCATCCTGAAAACCGCCAGTTCCCTTCCTTCGATCTCGTCAAGCTCCTTGGCACGGTCTTCGAGCCAACCAAAGGTTGCCGCGTCTGCATCCTGATCGATTTCGACGAACCTGCCGATTTGATCAGGAATTTCGCGTTCCTTGAGAAAGACGGCTTTCCCGTCCAGAAGAAGGCCTACGAGTCCTTTTACCAGACCCTCCACGGCGGTGCGATGAAGACCCTCGGAATGCACGGCGGCGAAATGTTTGCGTACAAGTGCACCCACGGTTCGAATCTCGACCTCGACGACGAAGTCTGGGACACCGACGGCGAGCAGCTTTCGCTCGATGGCGACATCTATCCGAACTACGACATCATTCTCTGCATCTCGACTTTCTCGGCCACCGCGCCCCTCACCGCCAAGTGCAAGGAATTCGGCTTCCGCGGTGCGACGCTCCACGGCCTCAATGACATCATTCTCAATTCCGGTCTCGCCGTGAACTACGACGAGGTCTCGGCCGACGCCGAGCGCATCCGCCTCGCGATGACCAACGCAGACGACGTCGAAATCGACTTCGGACTCGAAGACGGTCGCGTGCTCACCGCCTGGCTCGGCCTCGAAAAGCAGGACGCGCAGAAGTCGCACGGCCTTTGCAAGGGAGAGAAGCCCGATGTCGCCAACCTGCCGGCCGGCGAAGTCTACTTCGTGCCGACCGACGCCAGGGGGCATTTCCCGATGAAATACGAGGACGGCACGCTCGGCGTGCTCACCGTCGAAAACCGCAACATCATCAAGTCGGAGCTCATCGAAGGTGACCAGGCGACCATCGACGCCCACAACGCGCGCCTCGCCGACGACCCGATGACCGGTACACTCGGCGAGCTTGGCTTCGGCACCCAGGTGCTGCCGGTTTCCGGTGCCGACATCCAGGACGAGAAGGTGCTCGGCACCTGCCACCTGGCCACCGGTCGCGACGACCACCTCGGCGGCGACATCGTGCCGGACATGTTCAAGAAGCACGAGAACTCGACCCACGACGACATCCTCTTCGCCCCGCACAAGACGCCGAACTTCAACGTCAAGGAGGTCCGCATGAACCGCGGCGGCGAGCAGCATGTGATCATCGAGAACTTCCGTCCATCACGCTACATCATGGACGCCCTCGCCGCCGACCGCGGCTGAACGCCGCTTCCACCTCGTCTCAAGGCCCGCCCGGACTGGCTCCGGCGCGGGCCTTTTCCCGCTTTCGGATCCGGAGAAAGACCGAAAAAGGTCTTGAATCCGCACGCTCTCGTCGTAGTCTCCCGCCCCGCTCCTGAGGGAGTGGAAACACAAAATCGCGGGGTGGAGCAGCCAGGTAGCTCGTCAGGCTCATAACCTGAAGGTCACAGGTTCAAATCCTGTCCCCGCCACCACTCTTAAAGCCCTGTAGCTCAGTGAGTTACAGGGCTTTTTCGTTGCTGGTTTCCAGGGGCTCGCATACAGTCGAAATGCACGGAAATGCAGGGTTTGGCTGCCGCTATTGCATGGAGCGTTGCACGGAAATTCCGTCGTGGGCGGGTGGATTCAGTCTCAACTGTTCGTTTGCGCACTATCCCTGCGGGCCGAAGTCGCCGCCCTCGGTAGGTCGGGAGCTACAGTGTCGGATTGTCGGGGCCGCTGTTACAATGGCTGACGCTACATTCCGACAGGGGCAGGCTTGGCCCGTTGGCGCAGGCGCATGGAGAGAAACCTTCGATTCTTCGCCACGGATGGAGGTAGGCACCACCCGTGGGGACGGGGGGGACCCAAGGGCCGGGCTCGTTTCGCGTAGGGGCGGGCGTAGCCGCTCCGGGTGTTTCGGCTGTAGGATTGTAGCGTTCCCCCTCGCCCTACATGAGCGGCTTCCGCTCGGGCGGCTGCCCCGCCTTCTTGCGGACCCGCTTCCGCGCCTCCTTCGCCACCTCTTCGAGCGAGGTCCCGAGCGTGTCGGCCCAGTCGATCCAGAACGGCAAGGCGGGGATGCGGTCTCCCGCCTCCGCCCGGTGGAGCGCGGCCCGGTCGAGGTAGCTCGCCGCTGAGAGGGCGTTCATGGACACCCCGGCGGACTTTCGCCGCTCTCCGAGAACCTCCGCCATGGCGGCGACCATCTCTCCCGCTTCCTTGCTGGCCATTCGGCAGTCTCGCAGGCGCACGCGCTGCGGTGAATGTGCGGAACCGCTGTAGCGATGTCGCAACGTCGGCTTGTCCTTGAGGGGTTGAGCCGCTATTCCGCTTGTGGTTCTGCTTCTTGTCAGCTCGACTGATTGGGATAGCTGGAAAAGGCGAATCGAGAACCGGGCTTTTGCCCGGGACAGCCCCTCTCCCCATGAAAACAGCAGCATCCCACGTTGCCGCTTTTGCGGCACCCACTATCGCGGCCCTGCTTGGGTCGGTTCACGGAGCCTCCCTGATCGTCAACGGGAGCTTCGAGCAGGCTCCCGGAGTCGTTCACGGTCAAATCCTCGAAAGCGGGTCAACGCTGGTGACGGGGTGGGCGGTGGTTGACAACGTCCCAAGCACGAGTGCCAACGCGAATACCGTGTACATGTCGGAGGGGTATTTCACCAATCCGGCGGGCGATGGGGCTGCCTTCCTCTACATCGACAACAACAACCATCCGGGGCCGACCGGGAACGGAGTCTATCAGGACTTCACCACGGCCACAGGGCAGACCTACCTCGTGGAGTTTCAAGCGGCGACTGAGCACGCCTACGGAGACCCTGCCCTTCTTCGGGTCACAGCGGGGGACACGACCGCAGACTTCATCCTTCCCAACTTGGGAGGCTATCCCGACAACCCGGTTTTCGCCGGGTGGGATACCTACTCGTTCACGTTCACGGCGACGAGCACCACGACCCGCCTTCAGTTCTTCGACCAGGGGCTTCAGGTCGGCGGCGACCCGACCAACGGCAACGCTTCGCCGTTCATTGACGATGTGAGCGTCACGGTTGTTCCCGAGTCGTCATCCGCCCTCATGGTCGCGGGGGTGCTTGGGTTGGTTGTGATGCGGAGACGGCGGGATCTCAGGTGATGAAATTCTACTGCCCTCATTGCGGACAGAGCATCGAGGCGGGCGACTCCCTCGCAGGTGTGGCGGCTTCTTGTCCGAATTGTTCGAAGAGCTTGGTTGTTCCGGGTGCACCCACCGCAGAGCTTGGGAGAAGTGACGCGGGACAAGGGAGGGCTAGTAGCGAGCGGGCATCGATACCCTTGGGAGATGGTCTGAGCGACTGGGATGCGGCTCTCATCGTTAGCTCTGCCATCTCAAGTTTTGACTCAGCTCGAAAAAAGCGGCGGAAGGAGGCCCTCGTTCTGGCGGCAATTTGTTTGGGAACTCTGGGTTCTATTCTGTTTCTCGCGGGAGTTCCGTTGTCCAACTTGGTAGGGGCCGGTGGTGTTCTTTTGGTGATCCTAGGGCTGGCTCTCGTGTGGGAATTTCGAAAAACCCAATGGAACGACGGTGCAAATCAGGAAGAGGTTGCACAAAGAATTGTCCTCTCATCTTTAGACCTTTCTTCGAGGCCGCTTGGGCAGTTGATCGCTCTAGAGAATGAAGCCAGATTGATTCTAGATCGGCTCCAAGAGGGCCAACTGGACTGCAAAAGGCAGGATCGCAAGCTCGTTTGCGAAGAACTGCTTAAACAGATTGAATGGCGCAAAAGGGACCTGCAACGGAAGTGAGCCGAGCACGCGGGGAGGCGTAAGGAATCCTATCAAAACCAATCACTCTCAGAAGATGAGTATTAGTGAAAGAGAAGCGCTTATGATCGTGCGTTCCGCAATCGACAGCTTGAATAATGCCAGACAAAAACGCCTGCGTGAGATCCTCGTGGTCTCCGCTATTGTAGGAGGGGGTTTCTTGTTTGCCTCGGGGCCGGTAGTGAAGGCTTGGGGAGTTGGATCTTGGATTGGGGTTAATGTGTTTCTTGTCTGTGCTGTTGCATGGGGCGTTTCTATGATGCCTTGGAAAGAAGCGGAGTCGCCTTTCAGTCGCGCGAGCGAGGACCTCAATTCGGAGAAGGATGTTGTTCTTCACATCGTCTCGCGTGCGCTAGTGCCTTATTTTGGATCAAAGGAATGTCTGAGTGTACTCAGGCATTCAACGATGCTCATTTCTCGGGGGGCGGCGAATGAATGGCCACCCCTCAACAAGCGCGCCCGCAAGCTTGTGTGCGAAGAGATGCTGAGGAGGCTAGATCTGCTCCTTGAAAAGCCCGATGCCTCCTGATTCCCCGGGGGTGGGGCGTGTCCGGGTTTGGCTGAGGGAGGCTTTGCCGCCCGAAGACAACCCGGACAGCGCCAAGGGCGGGGGTGGGCCGGGACCGCCTCGCCACAGCGGCAGGAGTCGCCGCCTTCCGTCCGCATCCTGAAGCGGCTCCGAGCGATGCCTGCCCGGCACCCTACGCCCGGCCACCCCCTCGTTGCGGGAGTCGTCGCCGGGGCTTTTGTCGGTTCTGGCAGTTTTGGCACGGGTCCGTTCACGGATTCCGCTGCCAAGCGGAAGCCCTATCGGCTCCGAGCCGCCGGAGGGCGCGGGCGTCAAGCGATCCCGCAGGAGCGGGCAAGCTGCACAAGTGGAGGGAGGCACGACCGGAGCGCGGAAGCGTAGGACGCGACGAGGACAGCGCTTGCACGCCACGGAGCGCCCGGAGGCGGCAGCGCGAGCCAGTGATGCCCGCCACCTCACCCGCTCGCCCGAAGCGCTCTCCCCTCGGTGTGCCTTTGGACGGGGGGCCGGAGGCATGGTGCGGGAGTGAGGCACGATCGGACGCACGATGTCGGAGGCCCGGGGCGCGGAGCGTCTTG
>NZ_JBISBU010000098.1:0-11544 GCF_044385805.1 Haloferula sp. A504 | reverse complement strand
ACCTCGAGGAATCCATCGAGACCGCCCTGCATCGACTCCCCGGAGAGCATGGTGAAGGAGCGGGCCTCGGACGATTCGGCGTCCATGACCTTGGCACGCTGCTTGGCGACATCGACGAAGGTGACCTCCGCACCGTTCGAAACGGCGATGCTCGTGTGTTAGGCGTCGCTGATCTCCGAGGCGTTGGTCGATGCAGTGACCGGCGTGAACGAGAGGTCGCCATCGAAGATCAACCGCAAGCCGTTCACTGGGGCGGCCTTGAGCGGAAAATAGGGATGGAGACAATAACGGGCAGGAATGCAGCACGACTTCTCATGATGCTGGCTCCATTCGGATGGATTCCAGCGGGAGGTCGCTCACGGGCCGATGCCGCCCTCGAGGCGGAAGAAGCGCGACGGGTCGGCCGTCCCGGTGAGACGGAAGCGCAGTTGGAACTGCGAGCCGCCGAGATCGGTGGCATCGAGGAATTCGAGTGGCGCGAAGGTCCAGTCGACGAGGTTGGTCGAAGTGGCGGGGAAAAACGAGGCGTCTTCACGATCGGTGGCGATCTGGAAACGGTAGACCGGTTCGTCGCTGCCGAAACCGAAGGCGGCGAGATCCTCGAAGTCGAGGTGCCCGACCGGTCGCGAGGCCGGGTCGAGGCCGTCGGTGCCGGCACCATACTCGATGCCGTTGGGGCTGCCGTCGCCGTCGCCGTCGTCGTCCGGGTCGGCGAGCAACGGGTTGCCGCCGGTCCAGTCGGCGTAGGTGATCCCCGGCCGGGTGGCCTGGGTGCCGAGACCGGAACTCAAGGCACTGACGACCGCCGGGTTGCTGCCGGAGACGTCCTCCAATTCATACCGAAACGACGAGAGGTCGTAGAGATCCCTGTCGCCATTGGTGTCGATGAGCCGCCAGTCGCGCGTGCGGATGCTGGTCATCGAGTTGTAGCGCGAGTAGGCGTGGCTTTTCCCTGGCGCGAAGGGGTTGAGCAGCATGGGCACCAACGACGAGCCAGCGGTGGAGGAGGGCGGGGTCAGGTCACACAACTCGGCGAGGGTCGGATAGATGTCGATGGTCTCGACCACACCCTCGGCTGGGACACCGGCGAAGACCTCGGGCCGCAGACTGGTCGGCGGGCGGATGATCAGCGGAGCTTCGACCGCGCGTTCGAGCACGGTGTGCTTGCCGATGCCGTTGTAATCGTCGAGACGCCAGCCGTGGTCGCCCCACAGGATCACAACGGTGTTGTCGGTGAGTCCGAGGGTGTCGAGTTCGGCGAGCACCTTGCCGACCTGGGCATCGACGTAGGAAACGCAGGCGAAATAGGCGCGGTGAAGGTGAGCCCGGTCGCTGCCGTCGGTGTAGGCACCGATTTCCCCGGAGTCCGCGGTGGTTGCGGCGTTGGCTCCGACCGGTTTGTCCGTCGGGCAGGGGTCGGGCAGGGTGGCCGGGTCGTAGAGGTCCCAGTGGGCCTTGGGCGCGTTGAACGGAAGGTGCGGCTTGTGGAAGCCGACCGCCAGGCAGAAACGGGTGCCGTCGTCGGCGAATTCACGGAGCTTGTCGATGGCGGCCTGCGCCATCTGCCCGTCGGGGTACGCTTCGTCGGGAAGGCTCTGGCCCGAGCCGTCGATGCCGATTTCCGAGGCCAGTGAGACGTTGCGCACGCGGCCGGTGCCGTCGGCATAGGCGAAGAGCGGGTAGCGCTGGGCACCCCACTTGTCGTGGTCGTAGAGGATCTCATTCCACGAGTGGCGCATGTCGGGATTGGTGGCGCTGCTACGATCGATGTCGTAGTTGGTGGGGAAGTTCCAGCGGTAGCCGTCGGGCTCGTGGGTGATCTTGCCGAGCGAGACGGTGTGCCAGCCATTGCGGCGGAGCAGGTCGACCCAGCTTTCGGGCTGGGCCGGGAGGCTCGTGGGCATGGCGTTGAAGGCACCGTTGTCGTCTGAGGCGGCGGTTGGCCGCAGGCCGGTCATCAGCGCATAGCGCGAGGCACCGCAGGTGGGCACGGCGACGTAGTGGTTGCGGAACAGGCGGCCTTGGTTGGCAAGCGTGTCGATGTGCGGCGTGACCATGTGGTTTTCACCGTAGCAGCCAAGCTCCGGCCGCAGGTCATCGACCGCGATGAAGAGCACGTTCGGCGGCTCGGCGTGCAGCATGGCGACGAGCGCGACCAGCAGTGGTGGCAGGAGTTTCATGGCGCGGCCTCGAAGAGTTCGAATCCGTTCAGTAGTAGGAAGTTCTCGCTTCCGTTAGATTTGGTGGATCGCAATTCGACGACCAGCGGCGAGGATCCATCGTGGGTGAAGGGAAAGATCAGTGTGGGCACCTGTGAGTCGTTGATGAAGGTGGTGTTCAGCCCGGCGGATCCGAGCGCGGTGGGCTGGACGCTGCCCCGCATCACGCCGCCGGTGCGGGCCTCGATGGTGTTGGGCGTGGTGGTCGTCAGGCCTTGGGCAAAGCCGAGGGCGCTGCCAGTGAAGGGGTCGAGGTGGTAGGAGCGAAAGACGTAGTCGCCGGCGGGCAGGCCGGTGATTTCGAGATTGATCGCGCCCTCGCGGGTGGCGATGAAGTCCGCCACCAGAAAGGAGAGAGAGGTGTCGCCGCCCGGAATCGCGCGCGATGCATCGCCATTGGCGCCACGGAACTCGAAGTCGACCGCACCGGGCTGTGAAATGGTGACCTGTCTTGGGCCGATGGTTTTGACATACGAAGCCGCATTGCCGTTCTGGGTCGTGGATCCCGAAACAACCCGGAATTGCGACTGGCTCGGTGAACCCAGGGCGTCGTCGCGGTTAAACTCCACCCCGAAGAGACGCAGGCCTTCGTCCGGTGGGTCCCCTCCGCCGGGATTGGCCGGCCCGTAGCCGACTCCGTCATACCAGGTCCGGGTCGCGCTGCCGCCGCCCACAAGGTTGTCCACGTGGAGTTCGATCGCGTTTCCTCCCGCGACGGACGCCTGTCCGACCTTGACGCCGTAGAGGGTCCGGACGTCCTCGGTGACCATTGGAGGGTTGTTGAATGTCAGGGTGCTGGCCGCTACGGCAGCGGATGAGTCTCCGGGGCCGTCAAAGCTGTAGGTGGTGAGAGAGCCCGGGGTGAGCCCCGCGGAGATCGTCCATTGGTTGCTGTCTGGACCGTCCCAGAAGAAGACCCAGACGTCGTAGCTGCCATCCGAAAGCCCGCTGATCCGGGTGGTCAGTTCGGGCATCGTGTTTCCTGAGTGGAGGGCCTGGAAAACGGTGCCGCCGTTCCCATAGGGCCGCTTCTTCCATTGGTCGTCGTCGGCCGTGGATGTCGTGTCCGGATTGAGCCATGAGAAGTCGGCCGGCGATCCGCCGGTGGCGAAGGTGTTGCCCGAGGAACCCTCCACCGCGTCGAGGTAGGTGATGTCTCCGTGGACCATGCTGGCTCCGAACGCGGCGGTCCACAGTGCTGACAGCATGGGGTTCACGGCACGCTCTGGGCGCGGACGAAGTCGGCGGGATTTCCCGTCAGGGCCATCCGGACCGTGGCGAGGCCGTTGCCGTCCGTGGTCACCACGCTGTCATTCGTGCCGCCGATCATGCCGGGATCGCCTGGATCGTCTTGGGTCAGGTTCTCGACCAAGATGCCGGGAGTGAAGTCGAGCGTCGTGGACGAGCGGAACTCGAAGTCGGTGTTGGCGGCACCCATCAGGGTCAGTTCCCAGACGCCGCCTTCCACTGCGGAGAACGAGGTGATCACCGGGGACGAACCTGCCGCGGCGGCGGCCGGAGCGTAGCCGACCCCGTCATACCACGCGCGGGTCGTGCTGGAGTTGCCGTCGAGATTCATGTCGACATGGACCGCGACGGGGGAGCCACCGCTGACCGTGGCCTGCCCGACCTTGATGCCGAACAGACTGCGCAGTCCGCCGCCGGCCCGGACCGTGACCGGACCCGTAAAGGGAAGGTTTGCAGCATTCGTGACGTTCTCCGTGGTCGCATCGATGACTTCCGGCTCGAACGGAGAACTGTAGGTTGTGAGAGCACCCGAGGTGAGGCCCGCTGACAACACCCAGTTCTGCGTGTCGCTGTCCACCTGATCCCAATAAAAGACGTAAATGTCATAGGTGCCGTCGGCGAGGCCGGTGATCTCCGTGGTGAGTTCGGGAATCAAGTCGGGCGAGCCATTGGGCATTCCTTGGAAGAGGGTGTCGCCGTTGCCTTCAACGGTAGTCCGCTTGCTCCATTGGTCGTCGTCGGTCGCGGAGACGTCCACCACCATCCACGAGGTGTCCTCGAGAGTGCTGCCGGTGGCGAAGGTGTTTCCACCAGAGCCCTCCGCCGCATCGACGTAGGTGATCAGTGGCACGTTGATTTCGACCTCGGCCTCGTCGAGCGCCATGTCGAGATTGTAGCGGATGAGTTGGCTGCCCACGGTTTCATCGGGATTCACATCGAGATTGAAGCGGAAGAAGGCCTCCGCCCGGTCTGGCAGGTTGTCGCCACCGTAGAAGCTCTGGAAAAGGGTCAGGGCATCGCCGGTCAAGACGAGGGTCCAGTCCTCGGTGTCATCGTCGAAGGTGTTCTGCGAAGTGCCGCTGACCTCCACGCGGGTCGCGCCGACGAAGGGAACGGTGGGGGTGCCGTCCTCGGGACCGTGATGGAAGTAAGTGGTGCCGCTGCCATCGGGATCGGTGGTATCGAGCAGATAGGCGTGGAGGTTGGGGAGCCCGGAGCCGGGGAGGTCCTGGGCACCGGTGATTTCGAATGAGAGGATCACCGTTTCCACGGTGGCACCGGTCGGCAGCGGGGGCAGGGTGAAACCGAGGACGACGTTGGTGTCGATGCGCGAACTGGTGGCGGTGGAGCCACTGATGCCGACCACCCCGGCCGTGTTGTCGGGATAGTAGCCCACCCCGGGTCCGTTGATCTGTTGTTCGCCGAGGATGCGATCCACCGAGCCGACCGCGGCCGTTTCACCGAACAGGTGTACGGGGGTGATGAAGACGATGGCTGCGAGCGGGCAGAGGGCAGGATGGAAGGGGCGGATGGTATTCATGGCGGGCATCGGCTTTAAGGATTGGATTGGAGCACCTTGAGTCTGAAGAAGAGGTGGTCGGGGTTCATCGGTCCGGAGATCGTGGCTATCACGGTGGTGGTGCCAGGGGCGGGTGAATGGGTTTGGGACGAAAAGGTCACGCGGGTCCCTGCGGCGTTCGTTTCCCCGTGGTCGAGGAAGGTGGAAAGGTTGTCCGACCACTGGTAGGTCACCACGAGGTCTTCTGCCGGAGCTTCGGACTGGGGATGGGTGAAGGTGCCGCTTTGCGGATTCAACGAAACTGGATTGAGGCCGGCGGCGTCGGCCACGACGGGATCGGTGCCGAAAAAGTTTTCCAGTCCGTTGGCCCTGCCGTCTCCATCCGGATCATCATCAAAACCGGGCTCGTTGCCCGCATCGTAGCCTGAGATCCAGTTTCGGAAGGTGTTGGCGCGGGCATATCCGACCCCGTCGAACCATGCACGGGTGGTGGTCGAGCTGCCGTTCAACAACAGGTCGATGCGGACGTCCACCGCCGATCCTCCACTCACGGTGCCCCGGCCCAGATGAATGCCGAAGAGCTTGCGCAGGCCGCCTCCCGCCACCACCGCCGGGGCGGGATCCGCGAAGCTCAGGTCGGCCGCGTGGTTCACCCCGGTGGCGGTGGCACCCGCGACCGCGGGTTCGCCCGGAGAGCTGTAGGCCGTCATCACCCCGGAGGTGAGGCCGGCGGAAAGGACCCAGTTCTGGGTGTCGCTATCGATCTGGTCCCAGTAGAAGGCGTAGAGCTCGTAGTCGCCGTCGGCCAGGCCGCTGAGGCGGGTGGTGAGTTCCGGGATCAAGTCGGGCGAGCCATTGGGCATGGCTTGGAACAATGTGCCGCCATTGCCTTCGACCGTGGTCCGCTTGCTCCATTGGTCGTCGTCGGTCGACGAGACGTCCACGACCATCCACGAGGTGTCCGCGGGCGTGCCTCCGGTCACGAAAGTGTTCCCGCCGGAACCTTCCGCCGCATCGACATAGGTGATCAGGCCAATGGGGCCGGCAGGTGGTGGCTCGACAGGGTCGCTGAGAACTCGTCCGCGGGTGACGCCGATGCCGGAATAGCTCCCCTGGCTCGCATTCAGGATGCCGGTCATCAGGAAGGCGACGCTGTTGTAATCGTAATCGGCGAGAGCTTGGTTGAGCAGGTTCTGTTCCGAGGAAAACGATCCGTCGTCTGCGAAGTCCGCCGTGATGTCGAGGGCGTCGCCGTTGCGCGCGATCATGAGGGTGAACTCCATCGGCGTGTTGGCGGCCACCTGAACTTCGGCCGCGGGCATCGGGCCGAGTTCGATGGCGGTCACCGACTCGAAAGGGCTGCTTGCACCCGTGCCGTCGCCGGCCGCGATCTTCGCCGCCGAGGTGGACGGTGTCTCGGCCCAGATGCCGGCGTAGCCGCTGCCGTCGCCCGCGGTCACCGGATCGTCGCTATCGAAGAGGCCGATCCGGAAGTGACCGGCGGGGATCGGCACGTCGAAGGTCACCGAGCCGGCAAGCCGGATGAAGTCGCCGTCGGCGAGCGCGACCGGATCGATGTTGGCGGCGATGCTGTCGGTGTTGCCGTCGGTGGTCACGGGCGAGGAGGTGGCCTCGCTGCCCCCCGAGAAGTCGGCGTCGCCGAAGATCGTCACCCAGCCGGTCACCGGATCAGGGGCGGCATGGGGGTCGGGAAGGTAACCCAGCGAGACGAGGAACCCGTCGGTGCGGAAGACGGTGGCCTGGTAGCCATACCATGGTCCGCTGCCGTCGTCGGGCACCTCGTAATTGAAGAAGCCGTGCGGCTGGCCCTGATAAAGGTGCAGGTCCGAACGGATGCCCTCGGCCTCCATCAGGGCCTGAAAACTCTCCGCCGTGGCGACCGGGATCAGGTTGTCGCTGGTGCCGAGGAAGACCACGGTCGGCGGGGTGGTGGAATCGATGTTGTGCAGTGGGGAAATATCCTCCCAGTAGGCCTGCACGGTGCTGTAACCGTAGCCGTCCACACTGTTGTCGTAGACCGGGTTGAAGAGGACCATCGCGTTGGGCTTCGAGCTGACCGCGAGATTCTCGCCGGGCTCCTCATAGGCGGTGAGGGTGCCGGTGGCCGCGGCCACGTGCCCCCCAGCCGAGCCGCCACCGGCCGCGATCCGGTTGGGATCGATGCCGAGTGAGGCGGCGTTTTCGCGGAGGTAGCGGACCGCCGACTTGCCGTCCTTGACGCACTCCTGGGGCGTCGTGCCGTGGACGTTCTTGACCCGGTATTCCGCCGAGATGGCGACCATGCCGCGGGACGCGAGGTATTCGCAATGGGGATGGAACTGGGTGGGCGAACCGTCGACCCAGCCGCCGCCGAAGAAGAACACGATGACCGGGCGGCTGTCGGAGGCCTGGTGACCCTCCGGCGTGAAGACGTGCAGGTTCAGCGTGACCGCTCCACCGGTGCTGTTGACGGTTTGCTTGTAAGGAATGGTTTGGTCCGGCGTGAAACCGGGCACGTCGTAGGCGCGGGCCGCTGGTGCCGCCAACACGAGCAAGCAGGGGATCAGCGATCGCGCTTTTCTGATGCTCATGGGCTTCGGAGTGGGTGGGTTTGCAGGCAAAACGCGAAACGCACCACCCTCGAAGATGGGACGGAGGCATGGATCTTGTGACCGGAACAAGGCCTCGGGCGCGCGGAGAATCAGGCACGCCGACGGCGGAGCAGGGCGAGCAAGCCGAGACTACCGAGTAGCGCGATGGAGGGCTCGGGCACGAGTTCGTAGCCGACGCCGTCGTACCAAGTCCGCGATTCAGAACTATTCGTTTCGATCAATTGTTGGATGTATACATCGGCCGTGGTGCTGCCGGAAACCTGGCCGAGGTTGACGCCGAAGAGGCGACGCTCGCTCACAAGGCCCAAGTTCTCCGTGAACACGGGATCTACAACGAAATCAAGTGAGGATGCCTCCAACACGCCAATGGAGGTGACGGTTCCCGACCCATTTGTGCCCACCACAGGGGTCGCTGAATTGTGTGTGCCAAGAGGCTGCACTTGACTCCAATAGGTCGTGTCAACGGTGGCGGTGAGGCTGGCTCCGATCGACCAGTTCTGAATGGGCGTTGCGTCGTCTCCGGTGTTGTCGACGAAAAAGACCCAGACATTGTAGGTCTCTCCGGAGTCGAGGCCGGTAATGGTGGTTTTCAGTTTGGGCAAACCGCCAACCGATCCATTATTGGTGGCCGTCAGGGCCTCATAAACGGTACTGTTTGTTGCAAAACCTCGTTCCGTCCACAAGGTATCGCTTCCGCTGGTAGTCCCATACCAGTCGGTGGCGCTACCACCACTTGCATTGACCGTATTGCCCCCGGCGCCACCTGCCGCATCGACGTAGGTGATCGCGGCGTGGGCGGAGCTGGCGGAAAGGGCGGCGAGGAGGGCAAGGATTGCGGATCTCATGGACTTCTTGATGGAATGATTTCACAGACAGGAACGGCCCCGTGCTATGGGTGAATGTCCCGCGGGCCGGCCTTGGTAATTCAGAATCTGAAAAAATTCACACCGGCCCGGGAAAGGCCGCTTGGCGAGGCGCGGTCGGCGAAAAATCAGGATTTCCGCTCGGTTCTTGAATTAGTGGCTTACTTTCCGGAGTTGAGGGACATTCACCCACGCAGGCATGGAGGAAAGTGACAACTTGGAGGAAGGCGACAACTCGGACGAGACCCTGGTCCAACTGGTGGCGACGCACCAGTCGGCGCTGCGTGGCTTCGTCATGGCGATGATGCCGGGAAGTGCCGACGTCGATGACGTGGTCCAGGAGGTGAATGCCCTGGTGTGGCGCAAGCGGCGTGAATTCGAGATTGGGACCAATTTCAATGCCTGGATGCTGACCGTGGCGAAATTCCATGTGCTGAACGCGTGGCGGCGGCAGCGCAACCGGCGGGAGTCGGCATTTCCGGAGGACGTGCTGGCGAAGCTGGTCGACCAGGCGATCGAGTCCTCCACCGCTGCGCCTCCCAGTCGGCACAAGATCCTGTGGGAGTGTCTTGAGCGCCTGCGACCGACCGACCGGGCGTTGATCCTGCGGCGATACTTCGACGATTCAAGCATCAAGCAGCTCGCGGCCGAGGCGGGGCGCGGTGTTGATAGCGTGAAAATGTCGCTCTACCGAATCCGTAACGTACTCGCGACTTGCGTGCGTCGGCGCATCCTCCAGCAAAGATCCCTGTCATGAATGATCGGAACGACAAGGTGATCGACAAGACGTCCCTCTGGAAGGACCTGGCCGAACTGGAGGAGGGGACGCTGGATCCAGCCCGCTCCGAAGCGCTCTCTCGGTTGCTCGATGATTCTCCCGTGGCCCGGCAGCTCTACCTTGAATATTTTGAGGATTCGGCGGTTTTGCGTGAAATCGCCCGGACCCTCGACGAGCGGGGCCGGATGCCCGTGGTGGGCGATGCGCTGGCTTCGAGAAGGGCTTTGCGCCGCTCGGTGATGTCGGCGGCCGCTGTGGTGGTCTTGCTGGGAGTCATCTCTGCGGTGATCAAGATCACCGTGCCCGAGGTGCCGGTCGTGTCCTCGGCCGCGGTGGAAGGCACGAAGTGGTCTATTGACGGCAAGCCCCGTGAGTCGGATGAGGAAGAGTTGTCCTTGCGACCCGGAACGACGGTGCGTGTCGAGTCGGGGGCGGTCCGCCTGAAGCAGGACTCGGGCAGCGCTCTGGTTATCCAAGGCCCCGCCGAGGTCTCATTTCCCGAGTTGGGGCGTCCTGAACTCCGCTCGGGTTGGCTCTGGATCGACGCGACAGGGGACGATGAGGGTTTCGTGGTGAGCACCCGGGATTTTGTGGTCCGGGACATCGGCACCCGGTTCGGAGTGCGGGTGCCCCGCCGCGGCCCGATGGAGGTGCATCTGATCGAGGGTAGGGTTCAGGTTGAGCCCAAGGCCGGCTCGTCTATGGTCAGCGATCTCTCAGTTGCCGGCACGGCTGAGGCCTTCGCCAATGGAGGGAGACGATCTGCCGTGCCCCTGGCTGCCGATCCGTTCCCGGGTCTTTCCGAATTGCTGGCTGGCGGAAGCGGTTACCGGACGACCCTGCTAGGCCAGTCGCCGGCGGGCTACTGGACTCTGGATGAACCATCGGGCATGGAACTCGGCAACGAGGTGGCCGATGGATCGATCGGTTTCCATGGGGTGGCGGTTGAGGGTGGGGTTGCGGGAGTCGGCGCGCGCGGAGCGCTTGCCGGTTTCCCGGCGGGTAACCGGGCACTCTACCTCGATGGCTCGCCTGATCAATCCGTGGTGGCCGGCATCGATGGCCCCGGAGGCGTGCGCCGTCGTGAGGGAGCGGTGAGTTTCTGGATCCGGCGCGTGCCGGGGGCCGAGAGACGTGACGAGATTCTCTGGTTGGCCGGCGACACCTCGCGCGACGTGAATGTTCCGGACCGCGCGATGATCCATACCCGGCTCAGCCGCACCGGCCACCTTGAGTTCGTGGTCGACGACGATGGGACCTCGACGCAGGTGGCGTCCTCACGCGATATCGCCGATGGCCAGTGGCACCACGTGGTCGCAAGTTGGGGGCCTTCGGCGGTCGATCTCTATGTCGATGGCCACCGTACAGCATCGGCAGCGCGAGCCGGCACGGTGGAGGAGGGAAGCTTTTCCGGGAGGTATGTCCGCTTCGGCAAGCCCAGTCGGAATCTGTATGACGACTACCACTCCTTCACCGGTTGGGTCGATGAGATCGCTATGTGGAACCGCCCGTTGACTGCCGATGAGGTGGCCGTGCAATATCAGGCGGCAAAGGGGATGGCGGATCAGCCTTGAGGCAAGGGAGCCAACTCAGCCCGCGAGTTTGGAAGGCGCTTGTTAAAACAGTAGCCGATGGGGCTCAGTATCGAAAGGCCAGGTGACCCACCCGTGTCGGTGGTTCGTAACCGATTGACCCAAGGAACTGCTGATTTCCTGTGCTTCGAGCAACCTTTGTCAGTCTCCGACAATCCACGTCAATTTGAAGTGCCATCTCGAACGGTTGGGTGATTGAGAAGAACAGGACGTCTGACCGAATTGCACCAGCTTGAGCACGTGTTCGGTTGTGGACGGAGTTGAGGGGAGCTCGTCGAAGGTCTGAAGGTCCAAGGTCAAAAGTCTCCTTGTCCAAGCGTTCACAGACTTGCGACCCGCATCGGAGGCTCGGACTTTTGACTTTCAAACCTTCGACCGACCAACCTCCCTAAGCTGATGTCATTTACGCCTGACCGGACCTACCGCACCTTGTAGCCGCTGAGGTCGAGCTGGAAGCGATCGTCGGGAATCGGGAGGTTGAACTTCGTGTTCGAAAAGATGGTCTTGATCCGAGACTTGTCATCGAGGCGGATCTCCAGTGCGCGGAGCTCGTTCCTGCCGGGGTCGATGTCGAAATAGACCCAGCCGACCTTGGAGCGCATCTTGCGCGGCTTGGGGCGGGTGGTGAGCTGGTAGATGCCGTTGACGACGCGGGATTCGACGGGCTCGAAGACCTCGAGGAATCCATCGAGACCGCCCTGCATCGACTCCCC